>NZ_JAPFCD010000004.1:0-190227 GCF_026153155.1 Photorhabdus aballayi
CTAATAGATTTCGAGTTGCAGCGCGGCGGCAAGTGAACGAATCCCCAGGAGCATAGATAACGATGTGACTGGGGTGAGTGAAAGCAGCCAACAAAGCAGCAGCTTGAAAGATGAAGGGTATAAATGCTTACCTAATTAACTCTCATAGGAATTATTTTTCTGGCATATCGGTTGTTGAGGTATTACCTATTGTTAATGAATAAGCTTGGCAAGCCGACAAACTATCAACAGGAGGAAATAATATCACTATGAATATCAATATGATGAAAAGCGACAATATGCCGATTGCTATTATCGGCATGGGTTGCCGCTTTCCGGGGGACGTTAGCTCTCCAGAAGAATTCTGGCATCTACTGTGTGGTTCAAGTGATGCAATTACCCCAGTGCCGCCCGAACGTTGGTCAACTCAGGCTTATAGTTCTCAAAATCGCAATCTACTAGGGAGAATGGTGGCGCGAGAGGGTGGATTTATAACTGATATAGCCGGCTTTGATGCAGAGGTATTTGGTATCAGCAGTACAGAAGCGCCTTTTATTGATCCACAACATCGTCTGATGCTGCAAGTGACCTGGGAAACGTTGGAACGGGCGAGGATAACGCCAAAATCGTTAGCGGGTCAGGCCGTTGGTGTCTATATTGGCGCTTTCACTCATGATTATATGCACCTGCAATTTACTAATTTGCGTCAGGCTACCAGTTATACGGCAACCGGCGCGCTAGGAACCATGTTGTCAAACCGGATATCCCATGCGTTTGATTTTCAAGGGCCGTCCTTGACCATTGATAGCGCCTGTTCATCGTCTCTATTGGCGGTACATTTGGCTTGTGAAAGTTTGCGGCGCGGAGAATCACAACTGGCGCTGGCAGGTGGTAGCCAATTGATGCTGATGCCTGATTTTTCGATAGTGGAAAGCCATACCGGTTTTCTGTCGCTGACCAACCGTTGTCATAGCTTTTCAGCTAATGCTGATGGTTATGTACGTAGTGAAGGGGTAGGCGCTGTTTTACTGAAACCCTTGAGCGTGGCTTTACAGGATGGCGATCCGGTCTTAGCGGTGATCCACGGTTCGGCTGCGAATCAAGATGGCCGTACTTCCACGATTACCCAGCCAAGTAGAGCGGCGCAACAACGGGTGGTGCGGATGGCCTGTGCTCAGGCCGGGATTTCCCCAAAAGAGATTGATTATATTGAGGCGCATGGTACTGGAACCACAGTAGGCGATCCGATAGAAGCGAAAGCATTAGGGATGACGTGCCGGCCAACTCCGACAGACCGTCCACTGTTGATTGGCGCGTGTAAATCCGTGATTGGTCATACGGAAGCCGCCGCGGGTATTGCTGGGTTAATTAAAGCAGTATTGTGTTTACAACGGGGCCAGGTGCCGGGCAATTTACATGCCGATCCTCCTAACCACAACATCCGTTTTACTGATTTGAGATTGCAGGTTCCACGGCAGTTAACGTCACTGCCTGAAGGAAAAGTGATAGCAGGGGTGAACTCCTTTGGTTTTGGCGGAACGAATGTTCATGTGGTGTTAAGCAATCATACAGAGTCTCCCGCGCAACTTCGGGCGAAGCAAGGGCAAGCTTTCATGCTGCCATTGTCTGCACAGTCTGAATTTTCTCTTAAGCAACAAGCGCAGCGTATTGCTGATTTGCTGCAACAGCAGCCGGATATTGCCCTTGATGATTTGTGTTATAGCTTAGCGGCGACTCGTCACCGCTTTCCATTACGTAAGGGGATCGTATTCAGTAACCGAGAACAGTTGCAACAGCAGTTGACTAGTCTGAGTGTGTTGCCTAAGCATAATAATAAAAAAGTTGATCGTCTGGTTTGGGTATTTGCGGGTATTGGCAGTAAAGATTGGCAGGATTCTGTCGCTTGGTTTCAGCAATTTCCCGAGTTTACTGAACAATTTGAGCGTTGTGAGGCAATTTGGACGGGATTTTCCGCACCTTCCTTATACACGACATTAATTTCTACCGATGAACTGATAGAGCCGTCAGTGCAGTTTGCCGTACAGGTGTCAATGGCCGCACAGTTGCGGAAGTGGGGGTTAAAACCCGCGGCGTTACTTGGTCACAGTTCCGGGGAAATGGCGGCTTGTTATCTGGCGGGAATTTATGATCTAACGCAGGCGTTGACACTTCTACACCAGCGTTATCGTTATCTGCAACGTATGCTGAATAAAGGCGGTGGATTATTAATCGCGGCAGCGACGGTGGAGCAGATATTGCCTTATTTGTCAGCCCCTGGTGCTGAACCTGCTGTAGTGATAGCTGGACGTAATAGTATCGATCGTTGCTTATTGTCTGGGCCTGTAAGTGAATTAGCCGCCGTTTCTGATCGTTTAAAGCGTCAACGTATCGCCAGTAGTCGGCTCAAGTATAGCATTGCCGTTCATTCCCACTATTTGGAGCCGATCAGGGCCGGGTTAACTGCGGATGCGGCCACTATTCCCGCAGCAGAACCAAAACCCTTATTACCGGTGTTCTCGTCAGTCACCGGGGAGTTGATTAGCGGCAAGTTGAGCCCTGAGCATTGGGCTGACAATATCATCGCACCATTCCGTTTTGACGATGCGGTAGAAAATATGCTCAAAGAAGGGTTCTGCCATTTTCTTGAAATTTCACCTAAGTCCTTATTAAGTGCAGGTTTAAAGAGTTGGAGTCAGCCTTATCGAGGGCAAGTATTTGCTTGTCGCTCAGGGCAGAATTGGCCGCAACTATTAGGACAACTGTTTGAAGCCGGTATTGAACCTGACTGGCAGGCTTTAATGCCTACCGCTTGCCCAATTGATCTACCAACTTACTCTTGGTATCAACAATCTTATTGGTATGAGCCAGCGATTAGTCGTCGCCGCCGATTGCGTATATCGAGCGGTGTATTATTGGGTGAAGCTCTGCCGGGCAGCGATAGTTGGCAAACTGAGTTGGCTGTGGAACAAGTGCCTTGGCTACTCGATCATGTTGTCATGGGAAATGCGATGTTTCCGGCTGCGGGCTATATTGAAGCCATGTTGGCAGCCGCGCGTATCTGTTTTCCCGGAGTGGGTTTATCGCTTGATAATATGGTGTTGCAATCGGCTTTACTGTTAGAACCAGGCATGGATTTCAGGTTAAAGACACAGTTAGATCGCCAGCGAATGGAGGTGAAAGTATACATTATCCATAATCTGGAGGAGGATACACATTGTCAACTTGCCGCCAGCGCACAGGTAAATATAGTCGTACCGGGTGCGACTGCCTGTTCTATTCCTCCGTTAACGGCAAATGACCGCTACCCTTGCATGTGGAACCAAGAGAGGTTGTATCAGGCATTTCAATATCTGCATTTCAGCTATAGTGGTATTTTTCGTACTTTGCGCCATGCGTTTGTCGGTGAAGAAGAGACAATCTGTGAGATTGAATTGCCATCTACACTGGCAGGAATGGATTTTCACCCTGCGGCGTTGGATGGCATATTTCAATCGTTGTTGGCGATTCAATCTGTTGATATTCACGCGCCAATTCCTATCAGCGATTTCCGTATCCCAGTCAGTATTCAGCATTTGCGTATTAATGGTAAATTGTCAGGTCGGGTTCATGCCCATGCCCGAAAGACTAAGCAGACGCAACAACAATGGATTGGTGATATTGATGTCTATACAGATAGCGGTATATTGCTGTGTCAGATCAGCGGGTTTGGCGTTCAGCTTGTTGATAACAGAAGAAATAGCTTGTCTTCCAGACTTCACAATTTGGTGGTAGGTCAACCTCAGTGGCGCAAAATAGACTCTTCGTCATCAACAGAATTTCCGTCATCAACAGAATCTCCGTCATCAACAGAATCGGTGAAGCAATGGGCTATTCTAGGGGGGAAAAACACTCTGGCAGAAGAATTGGCCGATGAATTGCAACGTCGTGGCGGGTATGCTTGGTTGCACTCTGGTTTACCTAATAGTTATCAGGAAGTTCAGGAGTTAGTTGAAATTCTTCCCGCTGAGATTGAAAGAATACTGATCCTCTGGCCATTACAGGCTCCGCAGATGGCTTATCATGCTTTAATCCATTTATGTGCAACGCTAGCTGAGCGATCGGTGAAACCGCGTTTGTGGGTCGTTACTCAAAGTGCTCATCAAGTCACGGAGCAGGATCTGCCTGATCCGTTTACTGCGGCGTTATGGGGAATGATGCGAGTTATTGGTCAGCAGGAAGCGACTACACTGTGGGGCGGATTACTGGATATTGACAATACCACTACACCCGCTCGGTGGTGGGATACGCTATTGGCGGATGATGACGAAGATCAATTGGCTCTGCGCCATCATCAACGTTATGTATTACGTCTTGGGCTATTACCTGAAATACCCGTGTTACCACCTGTGCGTTTTCGTCCAGATGGCTGCTATTTGCTGACTGGCGCCTTCGGTGATATGGGGCGTCAATTGATTCCCTGGATGGTACAGCATGGTGCTCGTCATTTGTTATTGATTGGCCGCCGTCATACTCTTGATACGGCTGATCAGGCGTTACTGGAGATGCTGAATCAACAGGGAGTTGAGGCTAATTATCTACCGATTGATCTCGGTGATGTGGAAATGACCAACATTGGTTTGGCTCAGTATCGGCAACAAGCCAGCCAGCCGCTGCGTGGGGTGATTCATTGTGCCGCGCATGTTGAAGATCAGGGATATCGTGAACTCAGCCCTGAGGCGTTTGATAGAGTATTTTCCGCTAAAGCGTTAGCCGCCTGGACATTGCATCAAGCGTTGGCTGATGCGCCTTTAGATCATTTCGTTATGTTTTCCTCGTTGGGGGCAATATTGGCTTTACCTGGCATGGCATCTTACGCAGCGGCTAATGCCATGTTGGATAGCCTAGCCTGCTTACGGCGTCAGCAAGGTTTACCCGCGTTAAGTCTTAACTGGGGGCCGTGGGAAGCGGGGATCGCTTTGCGGGATAGTCGAACGCTTTCAATATTGGAAAACAGTGGCTTACAGCCATTTAGTTCAGAGGAGGGATTAGCTGTTTTAGATCGTTTGTTTGCACGTATTGAGCCGCAACTGGTGCCGTTCTTGGCGGATTGGTCAAGTTTACTTTCTGGTTCAATGAGTCATCTACCGCTATTACGTGATATTTATCAAGAAAATGTGGTTCAGACTTCACCTGTAGACGAGACTATTGTGGTGAGTGATCTGAACGATATTATTAGCTTATTACAAACCTTTTGCGGTGAGATTACGGGGATGCCGGCAGAACTATTCCATCCTGATCAACCTTTGATTAACAACGGTATCGATTCATTGAATGGTTTGATGTTGGTACAAAAAATTAATAAACAGTTACGTTTGGATATTCCACTGGAATTGTTGTTGAGCGATAAATCTCTGTCGGAACTTGCATCGTTGATTGCATATCGATTGCAGATTAAGTTAATTGCGAAGCAGGAATAATCTTAGCAAAAACTGCGGTAAACCTTCGTTCTTTTCTGAAAGCCCGATGGGGCTTTCAGATTGTTGATTTCTAACTTAGTACCCAGGCGATCATTAGCAGAAAAAACATCAGGAAAAATAGGTCTTACATGACAGAATTAATCTAATAATATGAATGCAGGATTGTATAAAATATTTAACAACATTAACCGTATTAAAAAAATTTTCTCAAATGAAATATTTTTCATGGCAACACTGTAATTATAATAATTATTGCTCCGACTCTATTGTTGATTCTGTTGTTTTGATTTGCTTTTTATTTTATTTGGGCTTTTTTCGGGTATTTAAGTATTTATTTGTAAAAAGAGTTTTTTAAAATTGCAGCTTGTTTCTAAAAAATATTCTTATTGTAAAGAGGAATTATTTTCCATCTTTAATTTAAATCATATTCATAATTTCATTGTTCAATAATATCTATGGATTTTTATTTTGTTGTGATTATTTAAATGAAATCCATTTGTTATTTTTATTTGTATTTTATAATAATACCTCATGAGATAAATATAAAATTGAAATTTTTAATTAACACACATTAAAAGGTAGCGATATATCACAGAAATATTCTCTTTAATTAATGAAAAAAGTGGGAAATTACATTAATATTTTAGATTGTGTAATTTAAATATTGTATTCAATCACTTTCTGTAAAGTGAATAAATATTTACCTAATTAATTCTCATCGTAATTATTTTTCTGGCATATCCGCTATCGAAGTACCTATATTTTTTGCCAGGAAAAATTGACATTTTCGCTCTGGCAAATCTGGTCATTAGCCAAAAGCAAGATTTTGACTGTTAGCAGTTTAGTGACATAACGGGTAGTGATGGCAGTATACCTTATGGATTTCAAGATGCATCGCGACGGCAAGGGAGCGCAGCCAACAAAGAGGCAACTTGAAAGATGACGGGTATAGATACTTTGGAACTTGGCTGAATAGACAACGGATATATGAAGTTATCCTAAATGTATAAACTTAAATTCAGAGGAATTCTCATGGATAAAATAAGAACGGTTTCTGAGACTTTGGCAGTATTACATCAGCGTCACCATCTGTTTGGTATAGAACGACAGCCAAAGCAACTTAAGACCTCCGACTTTGATGGGCCGGTAGTCTTTTCTAACGATCAGAAAACGGCTACTGTGCTGCCGGCATTTTTTACGGTACAAACTATACAAGAACTGAAGGCGCTCGGTGGTGTGCCAGACAGTCAGTATGGCTCTGGAAAAATGGAACCCCATCATCCGTTACCTGAACCGTTTTCCGCTGAACGACTGGCAGACGTCTTTGGTAATCATATTGATTTATGTAAAGCCTTCCGTGCCTATATCTATGGTGATTCTGCTTTAGTCAAAGATTATGAGGAAATCCTTAATGCTAAGCGTTTTCCGATGAAAGTTGCGTTATATAGTGGTGACGAGCTTACAATTACCAAAGATAAACCATTGATTATTGAAGATAAAGATTGCTATGGCGAACCTGTTGTCTTGATATACAACCAGATCGCCATTGAACCAGGAGGTGAAATTATTTACTGCACTAATGGTAAGGTTAAAGCTAATACTATTGTAGTTAATGGAAGCGCTCAGAAACCGGACTTTATCAGTAAAGGCAGCGATGGAGCTAATGGTTTTGATGGTGAATTAGGACGTAACGGGTTTAGCGGAGGAGATGGTGTTGCGGGTATAGAGAAGGCATACGGCTGCGCCGTTGAAGCCACAGCAGGTACTGATGCAACTGACGGCTCTTCCGGGGGATTGGGGATGGGGGGTGGAAATGGTGGAAATGCCTATGACATAGTTATTGATGTTGAACTTCTTACTGGGCCAATAAATCTGGTATCGATAGGCGGCAATGGTGGAAATGGCGGTGATGGCGGACATGGAGGGAGTGGCGGGACAGGGGGTAATGGCGGTAATAAAGTCGGCGAATGTAGCGCAGGGAGTGGGGGTAATGGGGGTAATGGCGGCGATGCAGGGCATGCGGGTAATGGGGGGAACGGTGGAGATAGCGGTAACGTATATATTAATGTTTCTGAAGGTCAGCCAGTAATTAGTGTCCAGTCATATGGAGGTCATGGCGGTAATGGCGGGAAAGGAGGGAAAGGTGGAGAAGGCGGGAAAGGCGGCGCTGGTCACAGTAGTCAATCAGGAGTATCGGGTCAAGATGGTATTGATGGAAAACCAGGAGAGGCAGGTGTAGCTGGCAAGATATATGTTAACGGTAATGTACAGCGTTAATCCTTAGGGGCGAAATAATCAGACTGGTTTGAACGACTATAATTGAGCTGACGATTTGGCGTCGATGAGTAAATATAATAATTTTTTGCAAGTGATTAATCGAAGTAAGAAATATCAATGTGAATCGGCAGCGGGTCTGATAGCTCATGAAATTGGAAGTTTTGTCCGACAGAACCGGGGGAGCCGTCACCATGTTAAATTGCCGATTTGCCCGTGCTGAACTATAAATTGCACTACGAATTGAACTACAACCAGATGTGCAGCTATTTCCAATAGCTGCACTACCCTATGGATATCAAGATGCTTCGCGACGACAAGGGAGCGAACCCCCCGGAAGCATAGCGAACTATAGTGATCGGGGTGAGTGCAGCCAACAAAGAGACAACTTGAAAGATAACGGGTATATATCATGATAATTATTGATCCGGTTCTATTTGCCTGATTCAGTTATTTTGATTTACTGCTTTCATGAGGGTTATTTTTATTGGCCTTTTTGTCGGTCATTTAAGCGTTTATTGGTAAAGTTAGCTTATTTGAATATTGAGATTTATTGGTAGAAAAATCCTCTTTTTGTAAAAAATTGTTTTATGACTTTAATTTAGAACATATTCATAATTTCATTATTTAATATTATTTTCAAGTTTTTATCTTTATTGTAATTTTTGGTAAATACAATCATGATTATTGTTTTATTTGTATTTGATAATAATACCTCATGAGATAAATATAAAATTGAAGCTTTCAATTAGTATCTATTAAAAGAACGTGATATATCACAGAAATATTTTCTATCATTAATGGAAAAAATGGTAATTTACATTAATATTTTAAATTGAGAAATCTCAATATTGTATCTAATTGCTTCCTGTAAAGAGAATAAGTATTTACCTAATTAATTCTCATTGAAATTATTTTTCTGGCCTGATTGTTGTTGAAATGGTTATATCCTTTGTCAGAAAAAATCGATATTTTCGCTCTGGATAATATGGTGATTAGCCAGAAGCGAAATTCTAACTATGAGCAATATTAGTGATATAACCGGTAGTAATTGATAGAAATAGATACTTTGGAGCTTGGTTAGATGGGTAATTGATATATGAAGTTATTTTAAATGTATAAATTTAAACTTAGGAGAACCTTCATGGAAAAAATAAGAACGGTTGCTGAAACTTTGGCAATATTACATCAATATCATCATCCGCTTGGTCTGGAACGACAGCCAAAGCAACTAAAGACCTCCGACTTTGACGGGCCGGTAATATTTTCTAACGACCCGGAAACGGCGACTGTGCCGCCTGCATTTTTTACCGTACAAACGATACAAGAGCTGAAAGCACTCAACGGTGTGCCTGACAGTCGGTATGGCTCTGGAAAAATGGCGCCTTATCATCCGTTACCTGAACCGTTTTCTGCTGAACGCCTGGCAAATGTCCCGGCTAACCATATTGATTTATGCAAAGCCTTTCGCGCTTATGTCTATGGTGATTCTGCTTTGGTCAAAGATTATGAAGAAATTCTTAATGTTAAGCGTTTTCCGATGAAAGTTGCGTTATATAGTGGTGAGGAGATCACGATTACCACAGATAACCCATTAATTATTAAAGATAAAGATAGCAATGGCGAACTGGTTGTGTTGGTGTACGATCAGATAACCATTGAACCGGAAGGCAAAGTGATTTGCTACACCAATGGTCGGATTGAAGCGAATGTCATTCAAGGGGGTGGAGGCATTCCAATACACTTTGTCAAAAGAGGAATCGATGGAGAAACGGGCGCTCCTGGTGCAACTGGAAATTGCGGAGCTAACGGCGTTGATGGTTCACCTGGCAGTGAGGATAAACATAAATGTGTAAAGCCCCCTACACCGGGCACCGATGGAACTAAAGGTTCTACGGGAACGAAAGGATCGAATGGAGAAACTGGTGGAGAGGCGGATAAATTAACTGTCACAGCTGCTAAGTTGGGTGGGACGGTATATTTGAAGTCTAATGGGGGGGATGGGGGAACTGGCGGTCGTGGTGGTGACGGTGGATGTGGAGGAAAGGGGGGCGATGGGGGTTATTGTAGTGGTCAAAGTCATGTTACTACGATCTCACTGTATCGTTCTGCGAATGGAGGGAATGGAGCAGATGGAGGGGATGGCGGGACTGGTGGGAATGGAGGACGTGGTGGAGATGGGGGGGAGATAGAGTGTAACTATTCTGACGGTAATCCAAACATTAGTTATTGGTCAACGCCAGGTTTACCGGGGGCTGGCGGTAAAGGGGGCGGGGGAGGGAAAGGCGGTGATGGCGGTTCTGCGTGGTGTAATATTGAGGATAGAATTAGAAACTTAGATTGTTCTGGAAGCCCTGGTAAAAAGGGGAATAGTGGCAAGTCAGGGGAGCCAGGGAAGCCAGGAAAGAGCGGGCGGATATATATCAACGGCAAATTGTGTGAATGAAAATTTAAATCAAATTCATAATTTCATTATTCAATAATATCTATAGGTTTCTATCTTGTTGTGATTTTTGAAAAGTACAATCATGATTATTATTTTTATTTGTATTTCCTAATAATACTCAATGAGATAAATATAAAATTGAAATTTTCAATTATCAGCTATTGAAAGGTAGTGATATATCACAGAAATTTTCCCATAATTAATGGAAAAAGTGGGAATTTACATTAATATTTTAAATTGCGTAATTTAAATATTGCATCTAATTGCTTTCTGTAAAGAGAATAAATACCTATCTAATTAATTTTCATGGGAATTATTTTTCTGGTCCGCCTGTTGTTGAAGTGCTTATATTTTTTGCCAGAAGAAGAACGATGTTTTCGCTATGGCTAATCTGGTCGTTAGCCAGGAGAAAAATTCTGACTATTAGCAATATTAGTGACACAACCTGTATTAGTGACACAACCTGTAGTGATAGCAGTAGAGACTTTGTAACTTGGCCAGATGGATAATTAATATATGAAGTTATTCTAAATGTATAAATTTAAACTTAGGAGAATTCTCATGGATAAAATAAGAACGGTTACTGAGACTTTGGCAATATTACATCAATATCATCATCCGTTTGGTTTGGAACGACAGCCAAAGCAACTTAAGACCTCTGACTTTGACGGGCCGGTGATATTTTCTAAAGATCCGAAAACGGCGACTGTGCCGCCAGCATTTTTTACCGTGCAAACAATACAAGAGCTGAAAGCACTCAGCGGTGTGCCTGACAGTCGGTATGGTCCTGGAAAAATAGAGCCATATCATCCTCTGCCTGAACCCTTTTCTGCTGAACGTTTGGCAAACGTCCCGGCTAATCATATTGATTTATGCAAAGCCTTTCGCGCCTATATCCACGGTGATTCTGCTTTAGTTAAAGATTATGAAGAAATTCTTAATGCTAAGCGCTTTCCGATGAAAATTGCGTTATATAGTGGCGATGAGATCACTATTACTGCAAATAATCCATTGATTATTAAAGATAAAGATCAAAGTGACGAACCTATTGTCTTGGTGTATGACCGGATAACCATTGGACCGGAAGGTAAAGTTATTTGCTGTGCTAATGGTCGGATTGAAGCGAATGTCATTCAGGGGGCTGAAAGTGGTCCACAACACTTTATCAGTAAAGGGTTAGATGGAGCATTTGGTGCTAATGGCGTAGCTGGAAGCCGTGGCGCTGATGGTGTTGATGGTTCACCAGGTCGTCAGGATAAACATGCCTGTACCGCCGGCACTTCATCAGGTTCTGATGGAATCATAGGTACTCAGGGAGCAAGAGGCGCGGATGGCGAACCAGGTGGATTGCCAGCGCAACTAAAGGTGGTATGTACTCATGTGGTTGGAGAGATAAAATTATGGTCAGTGGGCGGCGATGGTGGTCGGGGTGGTAATGGCGGCACTGGCGGTAATGGCGGTAAGGGGGGGAATGGAGGTTATGGTAGTTTGTATGGTGGTCGTCTTAATTATATTGGTGATGAAACACTGTGTAAGGCTGCGAAGGGAGGAGATGGAGGAGATGGCGGGAATGGAGGCGGTGGGGGTAATGGAGGTCGTAGTGGAGATGGGGGTAACATAGATTTTAGCTATTCTACTGGTCGGCCAATCTTTTCGAGTTGGTCAGCCCCCGGTTTTGTCGCGCCTGGCGGTAAGGGGGGGCATGGAGGGAAAGGCGGTGATGGCGGTATTGGTGATATCGTATACAGTGTGGATGGATACGTAAGTCAAGACGTATCTAATTCCGGCAAGGCGGGTAGAAGGGGTATAGACGGAAGTCAAGGTGGGCGAGGAGGTCAAGGGCTGGTATATGTCAACGGCAAATTGAGTGAGCTGAAGACAAAAGTGTTTCCTAAAGAAGAGCTATTTGGAAACGGGTAGGCTCGGGTTTTTGCTGGTATCGCATTCTGTTCCAGGCAATCCAATTTACTCGAACATAATGATAGAAGATAAGTTAATGGCAGACTCAGGATAGCGTTACATACCCTTTGAAAATAAAAACTTGGCTCGATTTGCAGGTTTTATATCGAGCCAAATAGCGTTAAAACAACTGCCCTAAACTTGTAGTGTAAAATTTTCGGAAAAAAGTTATTTTAACCAACCTTTCTGCTGTGCGATTTCCAGTTGCGGCAGCAGATATTGCCATAATTCAGGGTAGACATCGGCAATGAATTTATTGCGGTTAATGACTTGCTCAAAACGAATACCGTCTTCTACCCAACTTTGTCCTTTATTATGCAGATTCATCAACATCGGCATTAGTCTATCCAGCGTAAGAGCAAAACGGGCGTCTTGGCTTTCTGCTGCTTCATACTCTCGCCAAAGTGACATGAAATGATTTTTCTGTGGTTCGGGAAGTAAACCAAAAAGACGGTCGGCGGCTTTGATTTCCTGTTCATGAATGGCTTCACGGGCTGCTAAATCGTAAACCATCACATCACCTGCATCAATTTCTACAATATCGTGAATTAATGCCATTTGAATAACCCGCTGGATATCTACCCCTTTTACATAGGGCGCAAAACTCATTGCGGCGATAGCAAAATGCCAACTATGCTCGGCTGAATTTTCCCGACGATGGTTATCCAGTAACTTAGTTCGCCGCTGAACTTGTTTCAGCTTATCCAACTCCATCAAAAAACCGATGACATTCGTAAAAGGGCCAAAATCAACGGCAGGTACTGCTAACGACATATAAACCTCATTAATTATTTTTCTTCATTGAGAGAATAAGGCAGAGACTGAATGGTGAGTGAATGTCCCTCATCGTCACGAACACGGAATACACTATTGCTTTCCATATCATTATTCATGACGACTTGTATCCAGACACTCTCATCATTCAGCTTAACAGCAGCCAAAACGGTACCCGTTCTCCGCCACTTATCTCCTAATTGCCATTCCAAATCATCTCCGGCTACAGGAATTTTGGCAGCGCTGCCAGCCAGCCAGTACATGGCCCGTTTATTTGCTCCGCGATATTTAGCACGTGCCACCATTTCTTGGCCGGTATAACACCCTTTTTTAAAACATATTCCTCCTTCCAGTGCTTGAAGGTTGGTTGCCTGAGGAATAAATTTCGCACTGTTTGCCGCATCAATAACTGGGAAGCCAGCTTCAATATCCAGAGCTAACCACTGTTGGCTGTTATTAAGCGGAGCTTGAAGTTTTTCTGTTAATTGCTCAGCAGTTGCTGTATCGGTAATCAACATGAAACGCTCAGATGGCAGGGTAAAATGGAGCAAAGTCGTCGTTTCATGTTCAACGACAGCATTATCAGCATCGGGTAGTGTTGGGAAAATATTATTCAGTGCCTCGCGGCAATTTTTACCTGCAACACCAAGCAGTACGGCGTTTTCATCCTGAACTAGCGTCATTTTGGAGAATACGGCATATTTTTTCAGTTCTATAAGCTGGTTTTCCAGCACACTACGGCGCTCAATATAAGCAAGGCTTTCACCATGATGGAAGAGGCGCAGATTACTCCACATTTTGCCTTTTGCATCACAGTGAGCGCTAAGCACATGCTGATTCGTTGCAAGTGCGGAAATATCTGCTGTAACCTGACCTTGTAGATATTTTTCTGTATCCGGTCCAGTTGCGGTTACCAGCCCCCAGTCATCCAGAGATATTAAAGTCAGGGGAAGGATTGATGAAGACAATGGAGATTGTGAAGAAAACGGAGTTTTATAAGCCATGACACATCCTGCCAGTCAGATATTTGAGCCAATGATGCATAATGGTAAAAGAGCTGAGGCACAATGCAAGTAGTTATTATTGCTATTAGCTGGCATGATGCATCAATTGGCCGGGCGACTTAATGGCTAATGGCGTTAAAAACTAACAATGAGAATTAAAAAGGGGATCTTTTGAACATGGATATTGATAATAAAGCGCGTATTCATTGGGCATGTCGGCGTGGAATGCGTGAGTTGGATATTTCAATTATGCCGTTTTTTAAGTATGAATATGACTCACTCAGCGATGATGATAAACGACTTTTTATTCGCTTGCTTGAATGTGCTGATCCTGATCTATTTAACTGGCTGATGAATCATGGACATCCAGAAGATGAAGAGCTATTTCGCATGATTAAACTTATTCAGAATAGAAATAAAGATCGTGGTCCTGTGGAAATGTGATCTCAGGGTATCTTGGCATACCCAGTTAATTTCTACCTGTGTTCATGGTGCAATAGCGCTTGTCGTACTACTTGCTCCGTGGCCTGCGGATGATGCTATTTTCTGGATTTTCTGGCTTCCTCTAGTACTGTTGATTATTGCCAGTTGGGGGCATAGTCAGAAAAATATCCGTAAATCACAAGGGCTTTTAGTCCTGTTTAGTGATAATAAGCTGCAATGGAAGAAGCGCGAGTGGCGAATTATCCGGCGGCCGTGGCTGTGTCGTTATGGCATATTAATTACGGCTCAATCTTTTTATAACCAGAAAAAAATCCGTTTATGGGTCGCATCCGATGGTATGTCACAGGATGAATGGAGGCATATTAATCAACTGTTGTTGCAATATCCTGATATCTGATTGAGCTGAAATTTTTCTGATTTAAAGCAGAGGCTCCATTTCTTGCAGGATTTGCATACACCATTGCGATAAACGATCATCAGTTTGTTCATACTGGTTTACGTCATCTAACGCCAGCCCGACAAATTGTGAGCCATTATCTGTTAATGGTTTCGGGCTGGTAAATTCATAACCTTCAGTCGGCCAGAAGCCAATGAAATGTACGCCGGAAGGGCGTAAATGGTGATATAGCATACCGAGAGCGTCAAGGAACCAATCGCCATAATCAATTTGATCGCCCATACCATATATAGCGACAATTTTCCCCTGTAAATCGAGGGAAGGGATTTGATCCCAAATAGCCAGCCAATCTTCCTGTAATTCGCCAAAATCCCAGGTTGGAATGCCAAGAATCAGTACAGAGTACTGTTCCATTAATTCAGGGGCTGTTTCTTTGATATTGTGGAGATCAACTAAATCCTCACCGAGGATATCGCGAATTTTCTCTGCTACCATCTCGGTGTAGCAGGTGCTGGAGCCGTAAAAAAGACCAATTTTCATCATTAATCATTATGGTTTTTGAATATCTGGATTGGCATTGTAACAGAAGAATTGCTTTTTCAGGCATAATAGCCAGCAGAGATGTGCAGATTTAAGGAAAGCGTTTCGTGTCAAAACAACCAACTCAGTTGACTAATCCACTGATAGAACAATTTCTTGATGCTATCTGGTTGGAACATGATCTTGCGGAAAATACGCTGGCTTCTTACCGGTTGGATTTGCAGGCGCTGGATAACTGGTTGATACATCATGGTCATAATTTATTATCTGTCCAGACGATAGATTTACACTCTTTTCTGGCAGAACGCGTGGATGGAGGGTATAAAGCCAGTAGTTCGGCGCGTTTACTCAGTGCTATGCGCCAGTTGTTTCTCTATTTTTATCGGGAAAAAATGCGGGAAGATGATCCGACAGCACTTTTGTCTGCACCGAAATTACCAAAGCGATTGCCCAAAGATTTGAGTGAAAAGCAGGTAGAAGATCTACTTAATGCACCCTGTATAGATCAACCCGTGGAGCTAAGGGATAAAGCAATGCTTGAAGTGCTTTATGCCTGTGGTTTACGGGTATCTGAGTTGGTGGGATTGACACTTTCTGATGTCAGTTTGCGTCAGGGCGTGGTGAGAGTAATTGGTAAAGGGAATAAAGAACGATTGGTGCCTTTAGGGGAAGAAGCGATTTACTGGTTAGAGCATTATCTGGAATATGGGAGAGCCGGGTTGCTGAATGGAGCAACGCTGGATGTCCTTTTTCCTAGCAACCGGAGGCGACAAATGACCCGACAGACATTCTGGCATCGTATTAAACATTATGCGCTGCTGGCTGGAATCGACGCTGAACGGTTATCTCCCCATGTTTTGCGTCATGCATTTGCCACACATTTGCTTAATCATGGCGCGGATTTACGCGTTGTGCAGATGTTATTAGGGCATAGTGACCTATCTACAACACAAATATATACTCATGTAGCAACAGAACGGCTCAAATTGCTACATCAACAACATCATCCGCGTGGGTGAGCATGGATTTAAAGGAACCGAAAATGAAAAAAAGCGTGTTATGTTTCCCTCTTTTGCTGGCCTGGTTTAGCGGAAATGCGCTTGCTGAGGATGATGCTGTCCATAGAACAATGCAGAAACTAGGAATAAAAGCAGAAAACATCCAGCCATCGCCGATTGTTGGTTTAAATACGGTAGTGACCGAGCAAGGGATCATTTATCTATCTGATGATGGGAAATATTTATTGCAAGGGCCAATCTATGATGTCAGTGGTAGCTCTCCTGTGAATGTCAGTAATCAATTGTTGATGAAAAAACTGGAAGCAATGAAAGATCAAATGATCATCTACAAAGCACCGGAAGAGAAGCATGTGGTTACCGTTTTCACGGATATTACCTGTGGTTACTGCCATAAATTGCATGAAAGCATGAAAGAGTATAATAAGCTTGGCATTACTGTGCGCTATCTGGCATTTCCTCGTCAGGGTATGCAGCACCAATCTGCTAAAGATATGCAATCTATCTGGTGCAGCGCAACACCACAGAAATCACTGGATGCTGCGTTTAAAAATGATGATGTTTCGCCAATTAAGGGTTGTAAGGTGGATATTGCTAACCATTACAAACTGGGTCTCCAGTTTGGCGTGCAGGGAACGCCGGCGATTGTCCTTAATGATGGCAGCCTGTTAGGTGGATATATGCCGCCAGAGGCTTTGGCAGCAGCACTGGCGCAACGTGGTAAATAAGTTTAGTGAATATTGAAACACAACTTCGCCGTCGTCCGGCGGTGTATGACAGCCATCTTCCACAACAGATTCATCCATTACTGCGTCGTTTATATGCCATTCGTGGTATCCAGCAAGCGAATGAATTGGAACGTGGCGTTCAAGGGTTATTGAATTACCAGCATTTGAGTGGCGTGGAACAGGCGGTGGCGCTTTTGTTAGCTGCGCTTCATGAACACTGGCGTATCGTTATTGTCGGTGATTTTGATGCTGATGGGGCGACCAGTACGGCATTGGCGATCCGCTCATTACGTTCAATGGGATATCGCCATCTGGATTATCTGGTGCCAAATCGTTTTGAAGATGGTTATGGTTTAAGTTCACAGGTGGTGGAAGAGGTCGTCAAAAAAGGCGCTGACCTGATTATTACCGTGGATAATGGTATCTCTTCCCATGAAGGGGTTGCGGCTGCCCATCAGCGCCATATGAAAGTGATTGTCACGGATCATCACTTGCCGGGCGATGTTTTGCCAGCCGCTGATGCCATTATTAATCCCAATTTGTCCGATTGCTCGTTTCCGTCTAAATCACTTGCCGGGGTTGGCGT
This sequence comes from Photorhabdus aballayi, assembly GCF_026153155.1. Lineage (NCBI taxonomy): Bacteria > Pseudomonadati > Pseudomonadota > Gammaproteobacteria > Enterobacterales > Morganellaceae > Photorhabdus > Photorhabdus aballayi. The sequence goes on from NZ_JAPFCD010000004.1 coordinate 17,604, forward strand.
CACATTTTATCTGATGTCTGCTTTAAGGGCGGCGCTGAGAAAAGAGCAGTGGTTTGAAAAGCAAGGAATCGCGCTGCCGAATCTGGCGGAAATGTTGGATTTGGTTGCGTTAGGAACCGTTGCCGATGTTGTGCCTTTGGATACTAATAACCGGATTTTAGTTTATCAGGGCTTGAATCGTATTCGTGCAGGGCGTTGTTGCGCGGGGATACGTGCATTACTGGAAGTTTCCAAGCGTGATGCTTATAAGCTGACAGCCAGTGATTTGGGTTTTTTTCTGGGGCCAAGACTGAATGCCGCTGGTCGCCTTGATGATATGTCCATTGGCGTCACTTTATTGCTCACTGACGATATGGCAAAGGCGCGTCAGATAGCTTGCGAACTCGACGGTCTTAACCAGACGCGTCGTGAAATAGAGCAGGGAATGCAACAAGAAGCACTGCAAATCTGTGACAAACTTGAACGTACCAGCACTGAGTTGCCTTATGGGCTAGCGCTTTACCATCCAGAATGGCATCAAGGGGTAGTCGGAATTCTGGCTTCCCGAATTAAAGAACGTTTTCATCGGCCGGTTATCGCTTTTGCCCCGGCGGGGGACGGTATTTTGAAAGGTTCTGGTCGTTCAGTGCAGGGGTTACATATGCGTGATGCCCTTGAGCGGCTTGATACTTTGCATCCGGGGTTGATACTTAAGTTTGGCGGTCATGCGATGGCGGCCGGTTTATCACTTGAACAGGATAAATTTGAACGATTCCAGCATTACTTTTCTGCGTTAATGGCGGATTGGTTAGATATTTCGCAACTTGAAGGTGTTATCTGGAGTGATGGTGAATTAACGAATAATGAACTGTCATTGGATATTGCAGAAATGTTGCGTGATAGCGGTCCTTGGGGGCAGGCATTCCCGGAACCGGTTTTTGACGGCAAATTCAAGCTACTGCAACAGCGCATTGTTGGAGAACGTCATTTAAAGGTGATAGTGGAGCCATTAAACGGTGGCCCGATGCTGGACGGTATCGCGTTCAATATCGATCCTACTCGCTGGCCGGACAACAGTGTCCGCGAAGTGGAACTTGCCTATAAACTGGATGTTAATGAGTTTCGTGGCAACCGAAATGTACAGCTTTTGATCCAGCATCTCTGGCCTTATTGACAGTTTGATGAGCAGATAGTCAGTCACTGTCACGTACTCTTTATGAATGCGTGACAAATCTATTGAAGTGCTATAAACCCTGTGCCGAATCCGCTACAATACGCGGTTCGAAAATTATCCATTTATCTACGACTACACAACGTAAGACACGAAAATATGTTTGAAATTAATCCGGTAAAAAACCACATTCAGGACCTGTCTGAGCGGACAACGGTTCTGAGGGGGTATCTTTGACTACGATGTCAAAAAAGAGCGTTTAGAAGAAGTTAATGCTGAATTGGAACAGCCTGATGTTTGGAGTGAACCGGAGCGGGCACAGGCTTTAGGTAAAGAACGCTCCTCATTAGAAGAGATTGTTGAAACCATTGATCAGCTTGAGCAGGGTCTTGAAGATGTACAGGGCTTACTGGAACTGGCAGTAGAAGCTGACGATGAAGAGACCTTTAATGAAGCTGTGGTAGAGCTGGAACAGCTTGAAGAAAAATTGGGTCAATTAGAATTTCGCCGCATGTTTTCTGGCGAGTACGACAGTGCTGACTGTTATCTTGACTTGCAGGCAGGCTCTGGTGGTACTGAGGCTCAAGATTGGGCAAGCATGCTGATGCGTATGTATCTGCGTTGGGCTGAATCCAAAGGCTTTAAAACTGAAATCATTGAAGAATCAGATGGTGAAGTTGCTGGCCTGAAATCAGCGACCATTAAGATCATGGGTGATTATGCTTATGGTTGGTTGCGTACTGAAACCGGTGTTCACCGTTTGGTACGTAAAAGCCCATTTGATTCTGGCGGTCGTCGTCATACTTCATTTAGTTCTGCTTTCATCTATCCCGAAGTGGATGATGATATTGATATTGAAATTAATCCGGCAGACTTACGTATTGATGTTTATCGCGCGTCTGGCGCGGGTGGTCAGCATGTTAACAAAACAGAATCTGCGGTGCGTATTACCCATATTCCAACCAACATTGTGACTCAGTGTCAGAATGATCGTTCTCAGCATAAAAACAAAGACCAGGCGATGAAACAGCTAAAAGCGAAGCTGTATGAACTGGAGATGCAGAAAAAGAACGCTAATAAACAGGAAATGGAAGAGAATAAATCCGATATTGGTTGGGGTAGTCAAATTCGCTCTTATGTTCTGGATGACTCACGCATCAAAGACTTGCGCACTGGCGTTGAAACGCGTAATACACAAGCGGTGCTGGATGGTGATCTAGATAAATTCATTGAAGCAAGCCTTAAAGCTGGCTTATGAGGAACTAAAATGTCACAACAACAACAGGGGGCGGAACAGGCTCCTGATTTAAATAATGAATTGCAAACTCGCCGCGAAAAACTTGCTGCTTTACGGGAGAATGGAATTGCATTCCCGAATGATTTCCGTCGTGAAAACATCTCAGAAGATTTACACGCGAAATACGACGACAAAACTCAGGAAGAGTTGGAAGCGCTGAATATTGAAGTGACGGTTGGTGGTCGTATGATGACGCGTCGCATCATGGGTAAGGCTTCTTTCGTAACGCTACAGGATATGGGCGGTCGTATTCAGTTATATGTTGCTCGTGACGATCTGCCGGAAGGCATTTATAACGAACAGTTTAAAAAATGGGATCTGGGAGATATTCTGGGGGCTCGCGGCAAACTGTTTAAAACCAAAACCGGTGAACTTTCCATTCACTGTACTGAATTGCGTCTGCTGACAAAAGCGCTGCGTCCATTGCCGGATAAATTCCACGGCTTGGCTGATCAGGAAACTCGTTATCGCCAGCGTTATCTGGATCTGATCGCCAATGATGAATCGCGCAAAACTTTCCAAATTCGCTCTCAAGTCTTATCGGCCCTGCGTAGCTTTATGGTCAGTAAAGGTTTTATGGAAGTGGAAACGCCAATGATGCAGGTTATCCCTGGTGGTGCGGCGGCACGTCCATTTATTACTCACCACAATGCGCTGGATATTGATATGTATCTGCGTATTGCGCCGGAACTTTACCTGAAACGTCTGGTTGTTGGTGGTTTTGAACGGGTATTTGAAATTAACCGCAACTTCCGTAACGAAGGCGTATCTCCGCGTCATAACCCTGAGTTCACCATGATGGAACTCTACATGGCTTATGCGGATTACAAAGATCTGATTACCTTGACAGAAGAACTGTTCCGCACGCTGACGCAGAATATTTTGGGGAATACCCTGGTTAAATATGGCGAGCAGGAATTTGATTTCGGTAAACCATTTGCTCAAATGACCATGAAAGAGGCCATTTGCAAATATCGTCCTGCAACCAACATAGCTGATTTGGATGATATGGATAAGGCAGTGGCTATCGCTGAATCTCTTGGTATTGAGGTGGAAAAGGGTTGGGGTCTTGGTCGTGTTCAGTGTGAAATCTTTGAAGAAACGGCTGAAAGTCACCTAATTCAACCCACATTTATCACTGAATATCCGGCAGAAGTTTCTCCGTTAGCGCGTCGTAATGATGAAAATCCGTTTATCACCGACCGTTTTGAATTCTTTATTGGTGGACGTGAGATCGGTAACGGCTTCTCAGAATTGAACGATGCCGAAGATCAGGCTGAACGTTTTGCTGAGCAAGTTCGCCAGAAAGACGAAGGTGATGACGAAGCCATGTTCTACGATGAAGATTATGTCACGGCTTTGGAACACGGTATGCCGCCAACAGCCGGTTTGGGTATTGGTATTGACCGTATGATTATGTTGTTGACAGATAGCCATACTATCCGTGATGTCATTCTGTTCCCGGCAATGCGCCCGCAGAAATAACCGTTTGAATTAAATTCCAACTCCCCTATGGCATAGCTATCAGGGGAGTTTTTATTTTTAACTGCCTGAAATATAGACAACTTAAAACAAATAATGGCTTGCTGATGCCAACGAAGCCGCTATAATAATTTATGTTATCCCTAAGCGAGCGTAGTTCAATGGCAGAACGAGAGCTTCCCAAGCTCTATACGAGGGTTCGATTCCCTTCGCTCGCTCCAAGAACACTTCTCCCAACGTCTACAAAAGTCCACCAAACCCAGTAAAATCAAGCATTTTATGCTGATGTTAGTATCCCTTAGTCTAGTACCGTCTTCCTAAACCTATGCTGAATTGTGTATATACCCGTTATCTTTCAAGTTGCCTCTTTGTTGGCTGCGCTCACTCACCCCAGTCACATAGTTATCTATGCTCCCGGGGATTCGCTCCCTTGCCGTCGCGATGCATCTTGAAATTCATAGGGTATAGAACATTCTCATTTCAACGGAGCTATATACATTGCTACTGACAGATATTGAAATACGACGCTCTAAACCGAAAGAGAAATCTTATACGCTAAATGATGGAAATGGGTTATCAATGCTTATCGAACCAAATGGAGCAAAAGGCTGGAGCTTTCGTTATCGGTTTGGTGGAAAACCCAACTTGCTCATGTTGATAAAAACAGCATCCGAGGCACATATAACCATGCTCAATAGGTTGGTTGAAGGGTAATGATGAGTTTGATTTCAGATTATCACAACTTAACAATATGAATTTAAATAAAAATATTTAAAAGTGAATAGATGAACAGTTTTATCACTAATTCTTTTATAAGGGAGGGATAAGCAAAAGGTTTTCTCTGGCGGGTGCTTTTCAGCTTTCCGAGTTACCGGGTTAATGTATTAGCCCGGTAACTCGGAGAAGGCAAACGCAGCGTGTCAGTTTCTCGCCTTAAGCAAACCAAAATTAGTCTGCTACATCAAGTTGCTATGAGCAAAATATAGGACAGGATTGCCTATCAGTGTTGGAAGCAGCCCAAAATGACCCAGAGATGACGACTAAACTTGTCGCGATTCAAAATGATTAGAACGTCTTTACTCGTTATAATACTGGGATGATTATGGGCCGATGGCCATTCACAAACGTATTAAAAGTGGAGTTTCACAATGACAAGTACCCAACAACGCGCCGAACTACAGCGTCAAATCTGGCAAATTGCTAACGATGTGAGAGGTTCGGTGGATGGCTGGGATTTCAAACAGTATGTACTAGGTACGCTGTTTTATCGTTTTATAAGTGAAAACTTTGCAAGCTACATTGAAGGCGGTGATGAGAGTATCAACTATGCTGAGCTTTCAGATGATATTATCACTGACGATATTAAAGATGATGCTATTAAAACCAAAGGCTATTTTATTTACCCAAGCCAACTGTTTGTTAATATTGCCGCAAATGCTAATAAAAATGACAATTTAAACAAAGACTTAAATAGCATTTTCGTTGCTATTGAAAGCTCAGCCAACGGCTACCCATCTGAAGCCGAGATTAAGGGTCTTTTTGCCGATTTTGACACCACCAGTAACCGTTTAGGTAATACCGTTAAAGATAAAAACACCCGTTTAGCCGCAGTCTTGAAAGGCGTGGAAGGGCTTCAATTTGGTCAGTTTGAAAATAACAAGATCGATCTGTTTGGTGATGCTTACGAGTTTTTAATCTCTAACTACGCTGCTAATGCAGGTAAATCAGGCGGTGAATTTTTTACACCACAACACGTTTCTAGGCTAATCGCTCAGCTCGCTATGCATGGGCAAACCAGCGTGAATAAAATATATGATCCAGCCGCAGGTTCTGGATCACTGCTATTACAAGCCAAAAAACACTTCGATGCCCACATTATTGAAGACGGTTTCTTTGGTCAGGAGATTAACCATACCACCTATAACCTTGCGCGTATGAATATGTTTTTACACAACATTAACTACGACAAGTTTAATATTATGTTGGGCAACACCTTAACCGAACCGCATTTTGGTGATGACAAACCATTCGATGCTATCGTCTCTAATCCACCGTATTCGGTGAAATGGATTGGCAGTGATGATCCAACGCTAATCAACGATGAACGCTTTGCTCCCGCTGGTGTACTAGCTCCGAAGTCTAAAGCCGACTTTGCCTTTGTACTGCACGCATTGAGTTACTTATCTAGTAAAGGCCGCGCGGCAATTGTTTGCTTCCCGGGTATTTTTTACCGTGGTGGAGCTGAGCAAAAGATCCGCCAATATTTGGTAGATAACAACTATGTTGAAACCGTGATCTCATTAGCTCCTAACCTATTTTTTGGCACGACCATTGCTGTAAATATTCTTGTGCTGTCTAAACACAAAATTGATACCAAAACCCAGTTTATTAATGCCAGCACTTTGTTTAAAAAAGAAACCAATAACAACGTACTTACAGATAGCCATATCGAACAAATCATGCAGGTATTTGATAGCAAAGATGATGTTGAGCATTTTGCTAAATCGGTCAGTTTTGAAGCCATCGCTGCTAACGATTACAACCTGTCGGTGAGTAGTTATGTCGAAGTTAAAGATAACCGCGAAATAATTGATATTACAAAAATCAATGCTGAATTAAAGATCACTGTTAAAAAAATCGACCAGCTGCGAGCGGATATTGATGCCATTGTGGCAGAAATTGAAGGCGTGGAGATTGAGGCATGAGCAATTTGAGCTTTATGGAAAAAATGCTTGAAGGCGTTGAGGTGGAATGGATGGCCTTGGGTATGGTAACGAAATATGAACAACCGGCAAAATATCTTGTTAAATCAACTAACTACAGTGACGACTTTGAAATTCCAGTATTAACAGCAGGTAAGACTTTTATCCTTGGATATACAGATGAAACGGATGGTATTTATAAAGCGTCAGAAACTCCTGTTATTATTTTTGATGATTTTACAACGGCAAATAAGTGGGTTGATTTTGATTTTAAAGCCAAATCATCAGCAATGAAAATGATTTCATCAGCAGATGAGTTTAAGTCCCTATCTAAATACATTTATTATTGGTTGAATACATTGCCTAGTGAATTAGTTGACGGTGATCACAAACGTCAATGGATTAGCAATTTTTCAAACAAGAAAATCCCCATCCCACCCCTCGACATTCAAACCGAAATCGTCCGCATTTTGGACACCTTTACCGAGCTTACCGCTGAGCTTACCGCTGAACTTACCGCTGAACTTACCGTACGCAAAAAACAATACAACTACTATCGCGACCAATTGTTAAGTTTTGAAGAGGGTGAGGTGGAGTGGAAGACTTTGAGGGATATATCGACAAAAGTTTCTTCTGGTGGAACTCCTTTATCAACTAGGGAAGATTTTTATGATGGCGATATCCCTTGGTTACGTACGCAAGAAGTTTGCTTCAACGAAGTCCTTGATACAGATATAAAAATTACTGAGCTTGCTGTAAAAAACTCATCAGCAAAATGGATTCCAGCTAATTGTGTAATAGTGGCAATTTCAGGAGCTACTGCCGCACGCTCCGCCATAAACAAAATTCCGCTTACTACCAATCAGCACTGTTGTAATTTAGAAATTAATCCAGAATGTGCAAATTACAGATATGTATTTCATTGGGTGTGCAATGAATACGATAAACTTAAAGCACTTGGGCAGGGCGCTCGTTCTGATCTAAATGCAGGAATTATCAAGAATTATCCAATTCCCATTCCTTATCCGGAAGACCCTGTCAAATCGCTTGCGGAACAAGAACGTATTGTCGGTATCCTAGATAAATTCGATGCTTTAATTAACTCCATTAGCGAAGGTTTGCCACGAGAAATTGAACTACGCCAAAAACAATACGAATATTATCGCGATCTGCTGTTGAATTTCCCTAAGCCAGAGGTAGAGGCATGATATGAGCAAAACGCTAACGGGAATAGCCCAGCAGCTAAAAGATGCCAACAAGAAAGTGCAGTTGATCTATGCCTTTAATGGTACAGGTAAAACCCGGCTTTCGCGGGAATTTAAACAGCTTGTTGCTCCTAAAAATGATAATGATGAAAGTAGCAACAATGAAGAACTATCATTGACGCGTACTAATTTTTTGTATTACAACGCCTTTACCGAAGACTTGTTTTACTGGGATAACGACTTATCTGAGAATACCGAACCTAGACTCAAAATCCAGCCGAATTCATTTACAGATTGGGTGCTGAAAGATCAGGGGCAAGACCGAAATATCATTGCTAACTTCCAACGCTATACGGATGAAAAATTAACTCCACATTTTAGTGAAAATGGTTCGGAAGTTACATTTTCTTTCGAACGTGGCAATGAAGCACCAACTGAAAATGTTAAAATATCAAAAGGTGAAGAAAGCAACTTTATCTGGAGCATATTTTACACACTGATTGAGCAAGTAATCAGCGTGCTGAATATTGCTGAACCCGGTGAGCGAGAAACAGATCAGTTTAATCAACTGCAATATGTCTTTATTGATGATCCTGTTAGCTCGTTAGATGAAAACCATTTGATTGAGTTGGCAGTACATCTTGCTCAACTTATTAAATCCAACGAATCTACCGTTAAATTCATCATCACGACGCATAACCCTCTTTTCTATAACGTGCTACACAATGAGCTAAACAGTGATGATAAAAGCTATAAAAAGAAATGGTTTGAGAAATACAGGCTGACAAAGCATGAGGACGGTACATATCAGCTAGCAATCCAACCTAATGATTCACCATTTTCATATCATCTTTATCTGAAGTCAGAACTCGAAAAAGCCATTGAAAACGGTCAGTTGAGCAAGTATCACTTCAACTTTTTAAGAAATATATTAGAAAAAACCTCTACTTTTCTTGGCTATAAAAAGTGGGGTGATTTATTGCCAAAAACCGATGATGGCAGGCCCAATCCTTATGAGGCTAGGATTATTAATATCTCTAGTCATTCAAAACATGCAGGTGAAGAGGTCGCTGAGCTTACAGAAGATGACAAGCGTGTTTTGCGCTATCTGGTTAATGAAATTAACACTATGTACCGCTTCCAACAGGCAGAAAATTAGAGTGAATCGAATTTATAGGTGAAGTATGAACGAATACAAAACTATTGCTGAATCAAATAACTTTATCGTACTGGATAAATACACCAAGGAATTGCAGCTAAATGAAACCTACCAAAGCGAAGGTGATTTAGAACGGGAATTGATCGACGATTTAGTCAACCAAGGCTATGAATATGTCACTGGCTTAAACACGCCCCAAAACATGCTGGCTAATGTGCGGGAGCATTTACAGGTACTGAATAATGTTAATTTTTCAGAAAGTGAGTGGCAACGCTTTGTTGAACAGTACTTAGATAAGCCCAACGATAACAACATAGATAAAACTCGTAAGATTCATAACGATTATATCTACGACTTTGTTTTTGATGATGGACATATTGAGAACATCTATCTAGTCGATAAGAAAAACATTGCCCGTAATAAAGTACAAGTCATTAAGCAATTCAAGCAAAAAGGGGCGCAAGCGAATCGATACGATGTAACAATTTTGGTTAATGGCTTGCCATTGGTACAAGTTGAACTTAAAAAGCGCGGAGTTGCTATCCGTGAAGCCTTTAACCAAGTGCATCGTTATAGTAAAGAAAGCTTTAATACAGAAAACTCATTGTTTAAATACTTACAGCTTTTTGTGATTTCAAACGGTACAGACACGCGCTATTTTGCCAATACTACCAAGCGTGATAAAAATAGTTTTGATTTCACCATGAATTGGGCCAAATCTGATAATACCCTGATTAAAGACCTAAAAGATTTCACAGCTACGTTTTTTCAGAAAAATACCTTGCTGAATGTGTTAATTCATTATTCTGTATTTGATGTTAGCAATACTTTATTAGTGATGCGTCCTTATCAAATAGCGGCTACTGAACGTATTTTGTGGAAAATTAAAAGTGCGTATCAGGCCAAAAATTGGAGTAATACTGAAAGTGGTGGCTACATTTGGCATACCACGGGGTCGGGCAAGACTTTAACTAGTTTCAAAGCGGCGCGTTTGGCTACTGAGTTGGATTTTATCGATAAGGTGTTTTTTGTGGTCGATCGTAAAGATCTGGATTACCAGACCATGAAAGAATATCAACGTTTTTCGCCTGACAGCGTTAATGGTTCGGAGAGTACCGCAGGGCTAAAACGGAATATTGAAAAAGATGACAATAAAATTATTGTTACTACCATTCAAAAATTTAATAACTTAATAAAAAGTGAAAGCGATTTACCAATATACAATAAGCAAGTAGTATTTATTTTTGATGAGGCACATCGCAGCCAGTTTGGTGAAGCACAAAAAAACCTAAAGAAGAAATTTAAAAAGTATTATCAATTTGGTTTTACAGGCACGCCAATTTTCCCGCAAAATGCTTTAGGAGCAGACACCACCAGTAGTGTATTTGGCCGAGAATTACATTCGTATGTGATTACCGATGCCATTCGTGATGAAAAAGTATTGAAGTTTAAAGTTGATTATAACGATGTAAGACCACAGTTTAAGTCCATTGAAACCGAACAAGACGAGAAAAAGTTAACAGCGGCAGAAAACAAGCAAGCTTTTTTACATCCCGTTCGTATTCGTGCAATTTCCCAGTATATTTTAAATAGCTTCAGGCAAAAAACACATCGTCTCCAAGCCGGCGGAAAAGGCTTTAATGCCATGTTTGCTGTCAGTAGCGTGGATGCCGCCAAAGCTTATTATGAAGCGTTCAAGCATTTACAAAAAGAGACCGAAGGAAATAAAGCAAATAAAAAACCGCTTAATGTCGCCACTATCTTCTCTTTCGCCGCTAATGAAGAGCAAGATGCTATTGGTGAGATTATTGATGAAAGTTTTGAACTCACCGCAATGGACAGCAGTGCCAAAGAATTTTTAAGCGCGGTCATTGATGATTATAATGCAGCGTTCAAAATGAATTTTGGTGTAGATAGTAAAGGTTTCCAAAACTACTATAAAGACCTTGCTCAGCGAGTGAAAAATCAAGAAGTAGATTTACTGATTGTTGTTGGCATGTTCTTAACAGGATTTGATGCGCCGACATTGAATACTTTATTTGTCGATAAAAATCTGCGTTACCACGGCCTAATGCAAGCTTTTTCACGCACTAACCGTATTTATGACGCCACGAAGACCTTTGGCAATATCGTCACCTTCCGTGATTTAGAACAAGCTACGGTTGACGCTATCACTTTGTTTGGTGATAAGAACACCAAAAACGTGGTGCTGGAAAAAAGCTATAAAGAATACATGGAAGGCTTTACTGATTTAGTCACCGGCGAAGCACGTCGAGGATTTTTAGAGGTAGTGACAGAGCTACAAAGACGCTTTCCTAATCCTGATGATATTGTTAAAGAGCAAGATAAAAAGGACTTTGCCAAACTATTTGGTGAATATTTGCGTGCGGAGAATGTACTGCAAAACTATGATGAGTTTGCAGGATTGAAGGCTCTACAACATGTAGATATTAGTAATCTGGAGGCTGTTGAGGCATTTAAGGCTAAATACTACCTGAGTGATGAAGATATCGCCGCGATGCAAGCGATTGAGATGCCAACTGAGCGTGTTATTCAAGATTATCGCTCAACCTATAATGATACGCGTGATTGGTTACGCCGTGAAAAGTCGTCTAACGAGAAAGATAAATCTACTATTGACTGGGATGATGTCGTCTTTGAAGTGGACTTGCTCAAATCGCAGGAAATTAATTTAGATTATATTCTTGAGTTGATTTTTGAAAATAATAAAAAGAATAAAAATAAGGCAGAGTTAATTGATGAAGTTCGCCGTTTAATTCGCTCCAGCCTTGGCAATCGAGCAAAAGAAAGTTTAATTGTTGATTTTATTAATCAAACTAACTTGGACGAAATTATCGACAAGGCCAGTATTATTGATGAGTTTTTCAAATTTGCTCAAGCTGAACAAAAACGTGAAGCAGAAGAGTTAATTAGCTCGGAAAAGTTAAATGAAGATGCGGCTAAGCGTTATATCACGGCATCATTAAAACGAGAATATGCAAGTGAAAACGGCACAGAACTCAATTCCACTCTACCTAAGTTAAGTCCACTTAACCCAGAATACAGAACGAAAAAACAGGCTGTTTTCCAGAAAATTGCTGCATTTGTTGAGAAGTTTAAGGGAGTAGGTGGACAAATATAGGTGTGAGCTAATATACAACAGTCGATCTACTACTAGCTATTATAAACCACTTACCAACCATCTAGATACCTTGACGTTTAGATGGTTTGTACGTTATTTTTCCCTCTTAATGGGCAATTAAAAACTTTTTCTCAAATTCTCGCCACCGAAGTATAAAAGGATTTATGTTGACCGTTTTAGGCGGTTTGATTGCTTATTGTTTTAAATGGAAGAAGCCATCACTGAAAGTTTTCTATTCGAAAGACGATTTTTCAGTGACGGTTTAAACAGAATTCGGGTTAATTATCTTGAAATCCATCCCTTTGAAATCTGGCCTAGTACTTATTTTGATAAACGCGGTCAACTTATTAAGCGCTGAATTCGCAATAAACCGCAATAATAATACGCTTTAATTTGTGATATATTTCGTGAAAATAATAAATATTTATACAAAGCCCGGAGATTAAAATGGCTGCTTAATTCGACCATTTTTAAACTTCACGGCTTTTTTCATTTAAAATGCCATAGGAATAAATGAGGTTATGTATTACCTGAAACGATTAGCACATAGCACACTAACCTGCTGTGAAAATATGAGATATAGATCACATATTGAAAAATATAACAACAGAAAAATGATATTTTTGAGGTTTTTTAGTAAAAAAATATATAGAAATGTGTATAGAATAAAAAACAGAATAAATATTTTTGTTTAAAATTAATATATTAAGTGTTTTGTTCTATGCTTTTCACCTCGTTCACATTGAAAATATGTTGTTTAATATGAAAAGAATCCCGTTATTAAATCAACCCCGAATCAGCTAGGAGTGATGTATTTTGAGTGCGGATACATCACCATAGAAAGCATTCCATACCCTATGGATTTCAAGATGCTTCGCGACGGCAAGGGAGCGAATCCCCGGGAGCATAGATAACGATGTGACCGGGGTGAGCGAGTGCAGCCAACAAAGAGGCAACTTGAAAGATAATGGGTATATGGTAAATGAATAATTAATAGAGACTATTTACCATGAAAGAAAAACATTGGTCAAAAATTCAATTTTTACATGAAGCTGTAACTAATCCGAATATTGTCATCAAAGGAACTCATAGCTATTATAGCGATTGCTGGAGCGGCGGTTTTGAAGAATCTGTCGTTCGCTATTTGTACGGTGATAAAATCAGTCTTCAATGGGAGTCTAAATGGCCAATTGATAAATTGTATATTGGCGATTATGTTTGCATAGGTGCTGAAACTATCATTCTTATGGGTGGAAACAATACACACAGAGCGGATTGGTTCTGTTTATATCCATTCATGGAATATATTGAAGAGGCATATGTAGGTAAAGGTGACACACATATTTATGATAGTGTGTGGCTTGGTATGCGTTCAATGATTATGCCTGGCGTCACCATTGGTGAAGGCGCTATCGTTGCTGCTAATAGCGTCGTAACTAAAGATGTTGAGCCATATAGTATTGTCGCTGGAACACCTGCGAGATTAGTTAAATATCGCTTTGAGCCGCACATTATCAATGAGCTACTTGCGTTAAAAATATATGATTGGTCAGAAGAGAAATTTAATGCTTTAAAACCCTATCTCTGTGCTTCGGATATTAAGGCATTAAAATCTGCTGTAAGATCATATTAATGGAAATAGTTAATTAGCTCCGTAGAACAATTAATTAGTCTTGATTGGACTAATTAATTGTTATTTTTAAAATGTTCTATTATTGAATTATTTAACTGAAATGCATTAATTATTATCTGAAATACCGTTTCGGCATTCAAGCTGCAAACGGTATTTATTTAATATTCATTCAATATAAAAGAAAATATGCTACTATCCTCTTATGAAAAGAAAAAATACACCGACGCCACATGATGCTATTTTTAAAAAGTTTTTAAGTCATATTGATACCGCCAGAGATTTTCTAGAGATACATTTACCTGCCACATTACGGGCAGTTTGTGATCTTGATACACTGCAACTGGAATCGGGGTCATTTATTGAGGACAATCTGCGGGTACATTATTCCGACATTCTGTATTCACTAAAAACTACGCAGGGTGAGAGTTATGTGTATTGTGTAATTGAACATCAGAGTTCCCCGGATAAGATGATGGCGTTCCGGCTGATGCGTTACAGTATTTCAGCAATGCAGTGGTATCTGGAGCAGGGACATGAAAAATTGCCGCTGGTTATTCCGGTGTTGTTCTATCACGGAAAAGTGCGGCCATATCCGTGGAGTACCAACTGGTTCGACTGCTTCGATGCTTCGGCTCTGGCGGAAGAGATCTATTCCAGCGCGTTTCCGCTGGTGGATGTGACGGTAATCCCGGATGATGAAATCCTGACGCACAAACGGGTTGCACTACTGGAAATAGTACAAAAACATATCCGGCAACGTGATATGGCGGAGTTACAGCAAGAGCTGACCATGTTGTTTGCGTATGATTATTATACATATGAGCTGCTAAAAAGCATGCTAAACTACATATTACTGGTGGGAGATACCGCCGATCCAGAAGGTTTTATCCGGCAACTGGCAGAACAGTTCCCGAAGTATGAGGAGGTACTGATGACAATAGCGCAGAAGTTGCAACATAAAGGACATCAAGAAGGGCTTAAGGAAGGGCTTCAAAAATGTCAAGAAGCACGCGAAGAAGGGCTTCAAGAAGGATTACAGAAAGGTGAAAAAAAAGGTGAAGAGAAAGGTAAAAAACAGGCGGTTCTGGAAATCGCCTGTAGAATGATGAACAATGGTATCGATAATGAAACAATAATGAAAACCACAGGGTTGAGCCAGAGCGAACTTGAACAAATATATCACTGATTCGTGCTGAGAGCCGTAATCGGTATTTAAAGATTTGTGTTAGAAGAGGGGCTTGTTCGGCGAATAGCTGAACCGTCTCCTAGAAATATGAGGAGGTAATTGGTGACAATAGCGCAAAAACTGGAGCAGAAAGCGTTCCAAGAAGGATATAGAGAAGGATTACAGATAGGTAGAAAACTGGCGCTTGTGAAAGCTGTGTATGCAATGATTGATGCTGATATTGACCATGAAACAATAATTAAAATCGTCGTGCTGAGCCAGAATAAGCTTGAACAAATAGCCGATTGACTTATGCTGATACCTTAATCGGCATGAAAGTTCGTGTAAATAAGTGGGCAAAACTTTACATATAAGCGGTATATTATTTGGATAAGTGTGAAATCATACTTTTTCTGTCGGGTATTAAGCTTTTTAATTGAAATAGTATTTGAATAATTAAAGAATATTCCTCAAATAGAATATTCGAAACATCGTAATCCGATAAATTTTCTCTTGGAAGCGGCAACCGGATTGGTTGCCTATACCGTTTAATTAAAAAAAACAAATCTGGATTTATGCACCTATGAATTAGTCGTTCTTAGAATAGAAAATATTTCTGTTATTGGTAAATAAGCGAACGCTGAAACAGGTTGAATTGAGCCATAATACGAAAATATATTCAGTAGATATCTGATATTCTCTTGGCGCTTTTAATTAATATTTCTTTGTAATTAGGCATCTGTTGTTCCACATTGCAAAATATAGCTTGAAGCGTGGCATTAGTTATTTCTTTGCCGGCGAGTTCTGGCATACCGCTATTGAACGGCGGTTCTGGGCTATATTGCATCGTTAGTTGGACTGCTTGTGCATATTCTTCACCTTTGATTTCAGCAAGCAATGTTAAACCGAAATCAATGCCGGCAGTGACTCCACCCCCGGTGACCCGGTTTCTATCGATAACGACTCTTTTATTAACCGGTATTGCACCGAATTTGTTGAGATCGTCTGTCATCGACCAGTGGGTCGCTGCTTGATACCCTTTTAGCAAACCAGCGGCTCCTAACAGGATAGATCCGGTACACACGCTGGTGACCCAAGATGCTTTACTGCCCACTTTATGTATCCAATCAAGCATGTCTAATTCGGAAAGCACAGCATAAGGATTTCCTGTACCGGGAATACATAAGATATCAACTTTATCTAATTGCTCAAAAGTAATGCTCGGCGAGAATGATATATGTGCCAGCTCAGTACGCACCGGAAGTAAATCGCGCCAAACATATTCAATATTTAACCATTCTCCCACCTCAAGAACTGTTGCGGGACCAATCATATCAAGTGGCGTCATACCTGGGAAAATAACAAAAGCGAGGGTGGGCTTTTCTCCAGACGATGTTTTCATTAACGAAGATAATGCCGCAGGATATTCCTTAGATGTATTTTTCATGGAGACGTTTTCCTTAAATTGAGATTGAAAAGCGAGCTGAAATTCATATGCCGCTATTTTTAGCGATCGCAGAATATCTGTATTCCCGGTGATGAATTGATGGGGCAACTGTAACCGTAAATTAATTGGCGTATATGCCAATATTGCGACGATTTACGCCAAGTGCCATAATTGCCTTATGGACATTAAAACTCTCTATTTTCTGATCTTCCCCAACGTAAATCTGCTGGATTTTTCAGGTCCATTGCAGGTCTTCATCACCGCCAATGAGCTGGCGGAGAAGGTTGGTCACAGGCGGCCCTATGACATAAAAGTCGTAGCTTGTGAACCCGGACAGGTCATGACGCAGGCTGGCATAACTGTGCAGGCAGAGCCTCTACCTGAGCTGGATTCTCCCGCTGATACTCTGATTGTTGCAGGGGGCATTGGCGTTGAGTCAGCGGCGAACCATCCGCCATTGCGTAATTGGTTGAAGGGACATGCATCTCTGGCTAGGCGTATTGTGTCTGTATGCAGTGGGGCATTCATTCTGGCGGCCTGTGGGTTGCTTGATGGCCGCAGAGTCGTCACACACTGGAGTAGCTGCGCCGAATTGGCCCGGCGTTACAGTAAATTGCGGGTAGAATGTGATCCTATCTTTATTCAGGATGGCCCGGTGTGGACTTCTGCTGGCGTCACCGCAGGCATCGATTTGGCTCTGGCATTACTGGAGGAAGATCTCGGTCATAAACTGGCACTGGATGTTGCGCGGGAACTCGTTATGTTTCTTAAACGTCCTGGTGGACAGGAACAGTTTAGTGCTCCACTGGCATTACAAAGCAGCACAAGTAAATTTGCAGATCTGCACGCTTGGATGACCAATAATTTGGCGGGAGACCTTTCCGTGGCAGCTTTGGCTGCACGAGCCAATATGAGTGAGCGTAGCTTCGTGCGCCACTACAGCCAACATACAGGGGTTACGCCAGCCAAAGCGGTGGAGCGATTCCGCTTGGAAGCGGCGCGTCATCTTTTGGTTGAGTCTACGCTATCGCTCAAGTGCATAGCCTCCCGTTGCGGTTTCGGCTGTGAAGATACTTTGCGCCGTAGTTTCTTCCGGATGTTCGGTAGCACTCCACAGGACTACCGTAAGCACTTTAAGGCGACATTTTAGCTATTTATTTCTGCCATCTCTTTCTTCAATCGTCGCCATAACGTAGTACGGCTAATCCCCAGATATTCCGCAGTTGCATGGTGATTGCCAGCAAACCGTTTCAAGGTTTCATGAGCTGAAGGTGGTGCAACAAGTGAAGATTTTTGCGTTAAAGAAGGGAAAGACTTCATACTTTGTTCTGCCAGATTGAGTGTAGATTGGCGCTCTGGTGAAAGCGCCAATATCAATTCCGGTGTTAAGATATGTTCAGGGTGGGCGCTAAGGTATAACGTGAGCCGTTCCATAAGATTACGTAGTTCCCGGACATTGCCGGGCCAATGATAGGTTTGCAATGCCTCTTGACAGGCAGCAAGCTCTTGCACTCTTGATTGTGATACCGGTAAGTTCAATGCAGCAAATGCTCGTCGCAGATATTCTAGCGCCAATATACCAATATCGTGACCTCTTTCCCTGAGGGCCGGAATGTTGATTCGCAATACACTCAGACGATAGAACAGGTCCGTTCGAAAACGGCCTTCTTGAACCCAAGTATCTAAATCGCAATGTGTGGCGCAGATGATCCGGACATCAACGGCAATAGGGCGGTGTCCTCCTACTCTGACAACGGATTTTTCTTCCAGTACCCGCAATAGCCGTGTTTGAAGAGGCAGCGGCATTTCACCAATTTCATCCAGAAATAGCGTGCCTCGATGTGCAACTTCAAAAAGACCTGCACGTCCTCCACGTCGTGAACCGGTGAAAGCGCCTTCTTCATAACCAAACAACTCAGCTTCCAATAGGGATTCAGCAATGGCGCCGCAGTTAACGGCGACAAACGGGCGTTGATGTTTACCTGCAATTTGACCATATCGCAGGGCATATTCATGGTGAATGGCTTGTGCTACCAGCTCCTTACCTGTACCGCTTTCTCCTTGTATTAACACTGTGGCAGGCGAGCGGGCATATAGCATAATAGTGTTGCGCACATGTTCCATTACCGCTGAATCTCCCCGGATATCATTGAGAGTATGCCGGGTACGCAAGCTATTCTCGGTTGGATAGGCAGAAATTGAAGCTTGGTTGAGCTTGGTCATTCTGGCGATATCCAATGCATCGCGGAATGCCTGGCGAATAGAATCAGCAGAGTAAACAAAGACACCGACTAATTCGGCTTCATAGGCGAGATCGGTAATCAGCCCGGCACCGACGATCACCTTAATGCCGATCGCTTTTAATGCATTGACTTGGGCCCGTGCATCTTCTTCCGTTACGTAACTGCGTTGTTCAATACGCAAGTTGAACCGTTGCTGAAATTCTTCTAGCGCGGGTAATGTATTCTTATAGGTGATAACGCCAATACGGGAGCTGATTTGTCGTGCACGGGCCAATGCCTGCATAAAATCAAACCCGCTGGCCTTGGCAATGATAACCGGTACTGACAAGCGGCTTTTAAGATAGGCGCCATTGGAGCCAGCACAGAGTACGGCATCACAGCATTCAGTTGTTAATCGTTGACGAATATGCTGAACCGCATTTTCAAACCCAAGTTGGATAGGTGTGATATTAGCCTGATGATCGAATTCTGGTGTGATATCGCGGAAGAGATCGAAAAGACGGGAAACAGATACTGTCCAAATGACCGGTTTATCGCGGTTATCACGTTCTGCTGATGGTGTTTCTGCCATGCTATTCCTCTATCTGTATGCTGTTTTCGCTTTTCCCACCACAATAATTCAATGTTTCTCAATTGTTTCATTCGTGTTTCATGAAACGTAATTGGTTCATTATGAAACAGATAAGTTTTTCTATCAATGGTACTTTTCTACAGGTTAATAAATATTTTTAATGTTATTTTTAGTTTAAAAAACAAAATATTAACTTTTAAATCGAATTTATCTTTTTAATCTGCCCGTTATTTTTGACTTGATTGGTACACATATTGCTAGGTAACAAATGTGTTTCATTATAATAACAATGAGGTCGTATATGACACTTTCCTCTGCCGGCTTAGCATTTCGTCAGGCGATAGAAGCTGAATCTCCACTACAGGTTGTTGGCGCCATTAATGCGAATCATGCGTTACTGGCAAAACGGGCTGGCTATAAAGCTATCTATCTGTCTGGTGGTGGTGTATCGGCGGGTTCGTTGGGAATGCCTGATCTGGGAATTTCAACGCTGGATGATGTGTTAACAGATATCCGCCGTATTACAGACGTATGCGATTTGCCATTGTTGGTGGATGCTGATATCGGTTTTGGTTCCTCTGCTTTTAATGTGGCCCGTACAGTGCGCTCAATGATTAAAGCGGGGGCTGCGGGGTTGCACATTGAGGATCAGGTCGGTGCGAAGCGCTGCGGTCATCGCCCAAATAAAGAGATTGTATCCAAAGAAGAAATGGTTGATCGCATCAAGTCCGCAGTCGATGCCCGTACTGATAAGAATTTCGTCATTATGGCTCGCACTGATGCTTTGGCTGTTGAAGGATTAGCAGCGGCCCTTGATCGGGCAAAAGCCTATATCGAAGCCGGGGCGGACATGCTGTTTCCTGAAGCGATCACTGAATTACATATGTATCAAACATTTGCGTCAATAACCGGGGTTCCAATACTAGCCAACATCACTGAATTTGGCGCGACTCCACTTTTCACGGTTGAAGAGCTGAAAAGTGTGGACGTCTCTATTGCGCTTTATCCGCTTTCTGCTTTTCGGGCAATGAATAAGGCGGCCGAGCAGGTTTACACAACACTCCGTCGCGAGGGGACACAGAAGAGTGTGATTAGCATGATGCAGACTCGCAATGAGTTATACGAAAGCATCAACTACTACGATTTTGAACAAAAACTGGATCTGCTTTTCTCCCAGAAAAAATCTCAATGACGGACGGCTCCACCTAGTATTCGTCGTTTTATATGGCATAAAAACAGTAGAGGTGATACCCATGAGCGAACAGAACTCGATGACTGAGTTAACCACTTTCAAGCCTAAAAAATCTGTAGCCCTTTCTGGCATCAGTGCGGGTAACACGGCACTTTGTACAGTTGGAAAAACCGGTAATGATCTGCACTACCGAGGTTACGATATTCTTGATCTTGCAACCCAGTGTGAATTCGAAGAAGTTGCATACCTACTGGTTCACGAAAAATTGCCTTCCCGTGCTGAGTTGGCTGCCTATAAAACCAAACTAACTGCATTGCGAGGTCTGCCGGGTAGTGTAAAGGCAGCACTGGAAACATTGCCCGCAGCCGCTCATCCGATGGATGTTATGCGTACCGGAGTCTCTGTTCTGGGTTGTACATTGCCTGAAAAAGACGATCACAACCTCGCGGGAGCGCGTGATATTGCTGACAGATTATTGGCTTCTCTCAGCTCTATGTTGCTCTACTGGTATCACTATAGCCACAATGGACGCCGCATTGAGGTGGAGACTGATGATGAGTCGATAGGCGGGCATTTTTTGCACCTCCTGCATGGTAAAAAGCCCAATGAATCGTGGGAAAAAGCCATGCATACCTCCTTGGTCCTTTATGCCGAACATGAATTTAATGCTTCGACATTCACCAGTCGGGTTATTGCAGGAACTGGCACAGATATCTACTCTGCCATCGTCGGGGCGATTGGTGCTCTGAGAGGACCAAAACATGGTGGAGCAAACGAAGTCTCTTTTGAAATTCAACAGCGCTATGAAAACCCTGATGAAGCAGAGAGTGATATTCTGGCTCGCTTGGCGAAAAAAGAGGTCATTATCGGTTTTGGTCATCCGGTTTACACCATTTCCGATCCCCGTAACAAAGTCATTAAAGATGTGGCGCTACAGCTTTCTAAAGAGGCAGGAACCACCAAAATGTTTGATATCGCGGATCGATTAGAAGCGGTGATGTGGGCCAATAAAAAAATGTTTCCGAATCTTGATTGGTTCTCAGCGGTTTCCTATCACATGATGGGCGTGCCAACGGCGATGTTTACACCATTGTTTGTGATTGCCCGTACAGCGGGATGGGCTGCTCACATCATTGAACAGCGTATTGATAACAAAATTATTCGCCCTTCAGCCAATTACATCGGGCCAGAAAATCGCGTACTTACACCAATTGATAAGCGTGGATAACGTTCTTTTTGGCGCAGGGATTCCTGCATGAATGTTTTTTTAACAAGGAATTATTATGTCTACCTCTGTTGCAAGCAATCGTCGTGAATACGATCAGGTGATTGTGGATATTGTGGATTATGTTATGGGATATTCCATCACCTCATCCGTCGCTTATGAAACTGCGTATTATTGCTTTCTGGATACGTTAGGTTGTGGATTAGAGGCATTGGAATATCCGGCCTGTAAAAAATTACTAGGGCCGATTGTGCCGGGGACAGTGGTGCCTAATGGTGTGCGTGTGCCGGGAACCCAGTTTCAACTCGATCCAGTACAGGCGGCGTTTAACATTGGTACGATGATCCGCTGGCTAGATTTCAATGACACATGGCTTGCGGCTGAATGGGGACATCCGTCTGATAACCTCGGCGGCATTCTGGCAGTAGCTGACTGGCTATCGAGAAATGCCGTTGCTGGTGGGAAAAAGCCGCTCACGATCAAAAATGTTTTAACGGGCATGATTAAAGCGCATGAAATTCAAGGATGTCTTGCACTGGAGAATGCGTTCAATAAAGTCGGCTTAGATCATGTCGTGTTGGTAAAAGTGGCTTCAACCGCTGTTGTTGCTGAAATGTTAGGGTTGAATCGGGAAGAGATCCTGAGCGCGGTATCGCTGGCTTGGGTTGATGGTCAATCTCTGCGAACTTACCGCCATGCACCCAATACCGGTTCCCGTAAATCTTGGGCTGCTGGCGATGCAACATCTCGCGCCGTTCGTTTGGCTTTGATGGCGCAAAAGGGTGAAATGGGATATCCCTCGGTATTAACCGCAAAAACGTGGGGATTCTATGATGTTCTGTTCAATGGTCAGCCTTTCAAATTCCAGCGTGCCTATGGCTCTTATGTGATGGAAAACGTGCTGTTTAAAATCGCTTTCCCGGCAGAATTTCATGCGCAAACTGCGGTGGAAGCTGCAATGAGTCTGCATCAACAATTGAAAGATGTGGGTCAGACCATCAATGACATTACAAAGATCACCATTCGAACCCATGAAGCTTGTATACGGATTATTGATAAACAAGGCCCGCTAAATAACCCTGCGGACAGAGACCACTGTATTCAGTACATGGTTGTGATTCCTTTGATCTTTGGTCATCTGACTGCGGCGGATTACGAAGATAGCGTTGCGGCAGATCCCCGCATTGATGCATTGCGGGAAAAAATAGTGTGTGTTGAAGATCTTGATTTTACTCGTGATTATCGCGATCCGGAAAAACGTTCTATTGCTAACGCATTAACTATTATGTTTGCGGACGGCAGCCAGCTTGATGAAGTTAAAGTCGAATTCCCTATTGGCCATGCTCGCCGCCGTGAGGAAGGCATTCCATTATTGCTGAAAAAATTCAAAACCAACCTGGCACGTCAGTTCCCTGAAACGCAACAGAGGAAAATCCTGTCTGTTTCCCTTGAACGTCCGTTATTGGAAAACATGCCTGTAAACGAGTACCTCGATTTGTACGTTATTTAGATTTTTAATGTTATCAGCGGCCGCTCTCCCAAAGTGCCGCTTTATCATCTACGGCAGCACATAGGAGAGATTATGTCATTCAACGCTTTTTATCAGCGATCTATTGATGATCCCAACGCATTCTGGGCTGAACAGGCGCAACGTATTTTCTGGCAACACCCGTTTGAGCAAGTGCTGGATCATAGCAACCCTCCCTTTGCTCGTTGGTTTTGCGGGGGAAAGACCAACCTATGTTACAACGCGTTGGATCGCTGGCTGGAAAGCCAGCCTGATGCTAAAGCGCTCATCACCATCTCAACAGAAACCAATAGTGAGAAAATATTTACTTTCAGGGAACTACATCAGGAAGTGAATCGAGCGGCTGCGATGATGCTCTCTTTGGGGGTAAAAAAAGGCGACAGAGTTTTGGTTTATATGCCGATGGTTGCCGAAGCGCTGTTTGTTTTGCTCGCTTGTGCTCGTATTGGCGCCGTTCATTCGGTTGTCTTCGGTGGATTTGCTTCTCAGAGCCTTGCTACGCGGCTGGATAATGCGGAACCAGTGTTGGTGGTATCTGCCGATGGAGGATCGCGCGGTGGAAAAGTCATTCCTTACAAGCCATTGTTGGATGAAGCTATCGAACTGGCGAACCACAAACCACGCCATGTGTTGATGGTTAACCGTGGGCTGACGGAAATGGTTTGGGTGCCGGGGAGAGATATTGATTTCGCTACCTTGCGGCAAGAACACTTTGATGCTGATGTGCCAGTAACCTGGCTTGAATCAAATGAAACCTCTTGTGTGCTTTATACATCCGGCACCACAGGCACGCCAAAGGGCGTGCAACGTGATGTTGGCGGTTATGCCGTTGCCTTGGCAACATCTATGGATATCATTTTTGGTGGTAAAGCGGGTGAGGTATTTTTTAGCACCTCAGATATTGGCTGGATCGTCGGGCATTCTTATATTGTCTATGCTCCTTTAATTGCAGGAATGGCGACGATTATGTATGAGGGGCTGCCGATACGGCCAGATGCGGGTATTTGGTGGAAAATAGTGGAGAAATATCAAGTAACACGGATGTTTTCAGCCCCTACAGCTATTCGTGTACTGAAAAAATATTCGGCTGAATGTATTAGCGACTATGATATTTCATCACTTAAATCATTGTATTTAGCGGGAGAACCGCTTGATGAACATACCGCCCGCTGGATTGCTGAGGCTATCAACGTTCCTGTTATTGATAATTACTGGCAGACCGAAACAGGTTGGCCGATTATGGCGATCGCTCGTGCTTTGGATGACAGGCCGAGTCGATTTGGCAGTACTGGTTTTCCGATGTATGGCTTTCATGTCAAGCTCATCAATGAACTGACTGGCAAAGCGTGTGGTGATAATGAAAAAGGTATGCTGGTCATTGAAGGACCTTTGCCCCCGGGTTGTATCCAAACTATCTATGGTGATGATACACGCTTTATCAATACCTATTGGCGACACTTTGATCATGCTGTTTATTCCACATTCGATTGGGGTATCCGTGATAGTGATGGCTACTATTTTATTTTGGGACGTTCGGATGATGTGATTAATGTGGCCGGGCACCGTTTGGGAACGCGGGAGATAGAAGAATGTATCGCCAGCCATGAAGATGTTGCCGAAGTGGCTGTTATTGGCATTAAGGATGCTGTCAAGGGGCAGGTCGCGGTTGCTTTTGTTGTTCTCAAGGATGGGAAGGAGATCCAGAATGCCGCGCATTTTGCTGCTTTGGAAAAGGTTTTGATGGGTTTGGTAAATAAACAAATTGGCAGTGTAGGCCGCCCGTCACGGATCTATTTTGTCTCGCAGCTTCCTAAAACACGCTCAGGAAAAATGCTCCGTCGAACTATGCAAGCAATATGCGAAGGGCGAGAACCCGGCGATCTTTCCCTGATTGAAAATCCTGCTGCACTGGAGGTCATTCGGGAGGCTGTTTTTACTAAAACATAAGTATTTTTTATGTTTTTAATGGGTTGATAAATCAATTAGGCTATTTATTGCCGCCAGGCGCATAATAGGCATTTGACTGCCTGAATGATTTCGTCTGCTAAGTACAACTATAACGTCTGTTAATTAGCGCCAAGGGTAAAATAATAGCAATGTTAGTCGGTAAGGTTTCTTTTTAACATATTAAATTTTTTATTTTTTTGATTAGTGTTTGACTTTTACTAGTGTTTTGTTTGTATTAATGTTCAGCCTGTGTTAACGTTCCTTTCGTTCTCTAAATATAAACAATTGTTCCAAGTGGTGTTTTACTTTTGCCTTCACATGAGTTGGCTAGCTATTATTATGCCAATAGTATATCGAAGTAGAGAATTAAATAGTACGATGTTAATTGCCTGAAATTTTCTAAAATGTATAACCGTAGCAGATTTAGAGATTGGGCTATTGAAAAAATAGATATTAGGAATATGCGGAGTTATGTGGTTACAGAACCATTATGTCAATGCAAATCTATTATAAAGGAAAATTACTGATAACAATTAAGAGTTATAATTAATAATTAGAGGTAACAATTTCAGGTAATAATCACGGGTAAAAATTACAAGTAGTAGAAATAGATGTTTTTTAGAAAAATAAATGAGTGAATAAAATAGTGATGTGATGAGTTGCGCTTCAAACCTGTATGTATCGGGAGAGGCTTTAGGGTTGTGTAATATAGAGAAAGAATAGGAAAATACCCGGATCGCCTTGATGGTTTGATAGGTTATAAACTAAAGATTATAATGAGAAAGTTACAAAGGAAATAAATTTTTTAGTTATTATATTATGATTAACCCAATATATACCCTATGGATTTCAAGTTGCATCGCGACGGCAAGGGAGCGAATCCCCGGGAGCATAGATAACTATGTGACCGGGGTGAGCGAGTGCAGCCAACAAAGAGGCAACTTGAAAGATGACGGGTATAAATCAATCTAGCTTTTATCTGGATTACTGTGGAGTTATTATGGAAATGGAAGAAATATTTAATAATTATGAGTCTAAAGCTCGTTCATATTGCCGTAGATTTCCCGTAATATTTAGAAAAGGTATAGGTTCTACCTTAACCGATATAAATGGTAAAAGTTACATTGACTTTTTATGTGGCGCTGGCGCGTTAAACTATGGACATAATAATACGATCATAAAACAACAAATTTTTAAATATATTCAAGATGATGGTATTATTCTGGGGCTTGATTTGTACTCGGAAGCGAAAATGGAGTTTATATCGACATTTGTTGATAAGATTTTGAAACCGAGACAGCTTGAGTATCGTTTACAATTTACCAGTCCTACGGGCACGAGCGTCATTGAATCTGCGATAAAATTAGCAAGAAAATATACAAAAAGAGAAAATATTGTTTGTTTTACCAACGCCTTTCACGGTATGACAGGGGTGTCGCTCAGTTTAACCGGGAGTCAACATCATCGCCAACCTGGATTATATTCTCAAATTACGCGCTTACCATTTGATGGTTATATCGATGGAGAATTTGATTATATAGGATATTTTAGAAAGCTACTTACCGATCCCAGTTCAGGGGTTGATCTTCCCGCTGCGGTAATTCTCGAGACTGTACAAGGAGAAGGCGGATTAAATGTTGCTTCTATTGAATGGTTGAGGGCGTTGAGAAAACTCACCGAAGAGTTCAACATTCTATTAATCGTTGATGACATTCAATCTGGTTGTGGTCGTACCGGAACATTCTTTAGTTTTGAGCGCGCAAATATTAAACCTGACCTAGTTTGTCTTTCCAAATCTATTGGCGGTATTGGGCTGCCTATGTCTTTACTGCTTATTTCTCCCGATATCGATGTGTGGAAGCCGGCAGAAGACAACGGCACATTTCGAGGTAATAACTTAGCATTTGTCGCTTCAAAAGCGATGTTAAATGAATATTGGGGGGATAGTTCTTTTCAGAAGATAATTCAGCATAAGGCTGAATTAATTCGAACGTACTTGAACTCTTTGGTTGAAAAGTATCATGAACTTGTACTGAGAGTTAAGGGAATTGGATTCATGCAAGGTATAGAAATGGCTGATTCCTCATTAACTCAGTATTTGGTGAAGCATTGCTTTGAAAATGGTTTGATTGTGGAGTTATGCGGCCCCAATGATGAAGTACTGAAATTGATGCCTGCTTTGACCATTGATGAAGACACACTGGTAAAAGGATTGAAGATTATAGAACAGGCTCTCGCCAGTTTAAAATCGAGGACCAGTTTAGAATCAAGGGCCAGTTTAGAATCAAGGACCAGTTTAGAATTAAGGAATAGTAATAATTGCGAAAGTGAAGTTCAACGGTTATCGGTTAGCAGCAATTAGGAATAAAGTTTTAGCTAGGAGTGTAGAATTATGAGCCGTGTAGTAGAACTTACTAAGTTTAATCAGCTTGAATTTCATCACGCACTTGCTCGGGGATACGCGATAATTTACCGAGGATTACTGCAAGACTGGCCTGCAATAAGACAATG
Organism: Photorhabdus aballayi; assembly: GCF_026153155.1. Lineage (NCBI taxonomy): Bacteria > Pseudomonadati > Pseudomonadota > Gammaproteobacteria > Enterobacterales > Morganellaceae > Photorhabdus > Photorhabdus aballayi. The sequence goes on from NZ_JAPFCD010000004.1 coordinate 45,203, forward strand.
GAATTCTGAATACTTTCAAGATAAGTGTCCTCAAATTGACGTTGTGATCAAATTTTTTGATGTAAATGGTGTGCGTTCTGAGAACGCCAAAATGTATCGTTATTTAGAAATTCTGAATGCATATAAAAAAGGAGAGATGGGTAACGATATTCCCTATTGTCATGATATTCCTATCTTTTTACAAGCTCAACAGCTACTTGATGACGTTGGTGATTTTCCTCTAACTATTTTACCAAAGCTTTACCAAAATGAATGGTGGAAGTTTGTTCAATTTTTTATGTCTCCAGTCGGAGCTATAACGCCATTGCATTTTGATACTTTAAGAACGAACAATCTATTTTTTCAGATAAAGGGCAGTAAGAGATTCTCTTTTATTCCTTGGGAGGAAAGAGAGGTCTGTTCTCGTCGAGGATGGCGTTGGTTTGAATATAATCCAGAAATTCAGAATGTTGGTGAGATAGCTAATATAAACACATCCATAGTTGAGGTACATCAGGGCGATATATTAATTATGCCTGCGGGTATGCTTCATCATGTAAGAACGTTGACTGATAGCATTTCTTTTAATATCGATTTTCATACTCGAACTTCAGCCCTTGTAAGTTTTAAGAGCATTAAAGAAAAAATGCCGCGTGAAAATCTGTATTACAATTGGCTAAGTTTATGTGGATTGTTGGGATTAATGAAGCGTGAAAGTTTTTTCGAGAAGTATCGTCCGTATCTTAATTATATTTCTTAAAAAGTAAGTAGGTTAATTATGAAAGTATCTTTGATTGATGTCGATAAAAACAACTATGAGGATGTAATGTCTCTTGAAGTTGAACCTGGGCAAGAAGTTTTCGTCGCGCCAAATTCAGAGTCAATTGTCGAATCACATTTTAATGAATATTGCAGAGCAAGAGTAATCTGTTACGGCGAGGAAGTCGTTGGTTTTGCAATGTATGAACGTTGCGTTAATGAAGGCAAACCCAACGAATATAATCTGTATCGAATGATGGTTGATCAATCTTACCAAAATCAAGGTATTGGCAGTGAGGCGATGCAGTTATTACTGGATGAAATGAAACAGCAACCTGATTGTCACAGGATTACTGTCTGTTATGACGAAACAAGCGAACGCCATAAATCATTTTATCAACGTTTTGGTTTTGTAGAAGTCGGTTATTATGAAGAGTATGAGGAAATGCTAGCTGAAATTATTGTGAGGAAATAATTTTAAGGAACTTATAGATAATAAAAACCAAAAATAATATCTTTCAAAGGGATTATAGTATGTTTCTAGATAAAGTTGAACAGCTTGTTATTCCACTAAATCAACAGCAAAAAGAAATTTATCTTGATCATATAAATAGAGAGGATACCGCAGCGTTCAATATAGGTGGTTATGTTGAGATTAAACAATCTATTAATATAAAGAATCTCGAATGCGCCATAAAACACACTATCCAAGAACACGCTGTACTTCGCTGTTCAATAGTAGATAAGTACTCAATGCCGCATCATCTTGATTCGGATATGCTAAAAGATACAGTTGAATTTGCTCATATTGTTCAAGACCATCATTTTGAATTGTCTCATTTAGATCTTTCGAATGAAGAAGAAGCGGAATCTAAAGCTTTGGCTATTATTGAACGGATATTCTCTGAGCCATTTAGATTAGCACAGGATGTGCTTTATCGAGTCGGTTTAATTCAGTTAGCTACAAATCGTTTCTGGCTATACTTTATTTCTCATCACATCATCATTGATGGTGTCGGTTATGCTAACTGGTTTCGAAGTATTTTCGACACTTACCAGCAATTGAGTCTGGGAAATAAGCCTAAAGAAAACACGGGGGAGCGGTTTCTTGATCTTGCTGCGCAACCGTTACCGGAGAATTATAGTCAGCAATTAGCAAAGGCAGCTAAATACTGGAAAGAGTTACTCCACCATTTGCCAGATGTGCCTTTCCAATGTAGGAAAGAAGGCTTTGGAACTGCCGATTCAAGGAAAAATAGCAGGCTTGTATATTTTATTAAACCTGATAGATATAAGTCATTTTTAACCAAGGCGAGTCAATGTAATTTACCCATATCGCCGCTTTTTATTACAGCGATTGCTTCTCTGGTAAATCGTATCAACCAAAGTGATGGAGTCCTCATCGGCACGCCTTTACATAATCGTACTACATCAGCTCAACGTAATATGGTTGGTTCGTTTATATCAATGCTGCCGATAATGTGCGCGCAAAATGAGCAGATGTCGGTGGCTGAATCAGTAGCAATGACAGCACGTACTATAAAAAGCGGCTATCGTTATCGCTCTTATCCTTCGAGTGCTTTATATAAGGATTTGTCTTTACGTGCTCAAGGTCGTGAACGTCTTTTTGATATTGTTTTTAACTATCAACAGATTGATTTTGATTTCAGTGCTAGTGGTTTGGATACGGAAACTAATTACCTTAGTCATGGCCGTGAAGATATTCCTCTCACCGTTATATTATGTAATTACGGCGATAAGCAAGACACTCAGCTCCAACTAGACTATCGTCATGATTATTTCTCGTCACATCAGGCTGAACATTTATTGCAAAGCATTATGACTTTGGTCGAACAAATGGTTGCACAGCCTGAAGCGTTATTAACTTCACTTGATTTGGTGAGTAAAGACGTTGAGCAGGAATTATGGAATCTAAGTCAATCTGCTGTGACAGGGGAAAAATGTGTCTCATTAGTGCATGAGCAAATTGAGCAATATGCTGAACGGCATCCTGATGCTATTGCGATAGTGGATGGCGAACGACAAATGTCTTACGCCACATTGAGCAATAAAGCTAATCAATTAGCTAGCTATTTAATTGAGCAGGGGGTTCGGCCTGATAGCCGTGTTGCTATTTGCTTGCCGCGTTCGAGTGAGATGGTCGTGGCGATGTTGGCAACGCTGAAAGCTGGAGCGGCTTATGTTCCTATGGACCCTGATTATCCCGATGGTCGCTTGCAGTTTATGCTGACTGATGCTGAACCTGTTGTTTGCATAACAATGTCTTCCATTGCACATCGATTGGCAGCATGCAAGATCGCAACACTATTGCTTGATGATGCTCAGTTTAATCAACATTTGGCCCAGCGCTCTGCGGCAAACATATCCGCAAGTAATATTGGTTTACAGTTGGATCATCTGGCTTATGTGATTTATACCTCCGGCACCACGGGGCAGCCTAAAGGGGTGATGGTTGAACATAAGCAGTTGAGTCACTTTGTTGCACACATTACCGAGTCTTATAGACTAACTGAACATGATAAGTTTTTGCAGTTCTCTTCGGTCAGCTTCGATATTTCTGTGGAAGAATGTTTCGGTTCGTTATGTAACGGCGCCGCTCTGGTGTTGCGAGCTGATGATATTCATTACGATTTTGATGCATTTTGGGAATTTTGCCGCCGCCATGAAATTTCGGTGACCAGTTTACCTACCGCTTTTTGGCATCAACTGGTGAATTACAGTCGTCAACCTATTGATTCTTCACTACGTTTAGTGATCTTAGGCGGCGAAATGGTGAAATCCGTTAGTGCTCGCGAATGGTTCGAACATGGTCCTGCTATCGAACTTATCAACACATACGGCCCGACTGAAACAACAGTAACCGCATCCGCTTACTGCATGACATCCTTGGCTGATGTAACGGCGATGATTCCCATTGGTAAAGCTAATTATGGCGCCCAACTTTATATATTAGATACGAATTTAAAAAGTGTTCCCTCAGGGTTTCAGGGGGAATTATATATTGGCGGCACAGGTGTAACACGTGGCTATCTTAATCGTGAACAAGATAGCGCGAAGTATTTTGTGGCTAATCCTTTTGGTCCGGGGCGACTTTATCGCACAGGAGATATTGTCCGCCAGTTACCTGATGGTAATGTGGAATTTATTGGGCGCAATGATAATCAAGTAAAAATAAACGGCTTTCGTATTGAGCCAGAAGAAATCAGCAATCAATTAATGGATTATCCCGGCATTTATGAAGCGGTTGTCTATCCTCGACAGCTTGGCTCTGATGATCGATTGCAATTAATTGCTTATGTTGTGGCTGAAGAAACCATCAATGTTAATGCTATTCGTCTGGCGATGAAGAGCAAACTGGCTGATTACATGCTGCCTGTTGCTGTTGTGCAGTTAGAAAAATTACCACTGACACAAAACGGCAAGTTAGATTTTAGGCAATTACCGCTACCGCAAAAACAAGATTATAGTCAGCAGGAATTTGTTGCCCCGGAGGGCGAAGCCGAGTTGGTATTAGCACAACTGTGGCAATCGCTATTAGCCTTGGATAAAGTCAGCCGCCATGACAACTTTTTTGCTCTAGGTGGTCACTCTTTATTAATTATGTCATTGCGAGCAGAATTGGCTCAGCGTGGTTATCAACTGCCTATGCGTGCGATTTATCGAACCAACACGCTGGCAGAATTGGCATTACATTTATCTTGTGTCCGTAAGGATGAAGAAACGTTAACCCACCAAGAGGTGGCTGTTAATAAGCTTGCAGAGCATGTTGAACATATCACGCCTGATATGTTGGATATGGTGACTTTGAGTGAAGAAGAAATCGCAATTATTTGCCAACAAGTTGAGGGCGGCGCCAGTAACATACAAGATATTTATCCATTATCACCGTTGCAGGAAGGCATTTTCTTTCACCATCGGATGAATGAAGAGCATGATACTTATATCATCCCCATTCTTATCAAGTTTGCAAATGAGCAAAAGCTGACAGCATTTCTACATACGCTTGATAAGATAGTGGCGCGCCATGATATTTTCCGCACCTCTATTCATTGGCATGATTTAACCACCTCAGTTCAGGTTGTTCATCGAACAGCTTCGGTTCCTTTACAATGGCAAGCTATTGCTCCAGGTTTCTCAGCATTGGAAACTTTGGCAGAATTATCTGCGATTGAACACCACCATATGAAGCTGGATCGTGCGCCTATGATGCAAGCGATTGCGGCTAAAGATACGAAGACTGATGAGTGTTTTCTGCTATTAAAGCAGCATCATTTATTAAGTGATCATATTTCTGTCTTATTGCAAATTGCAGAAATGCACGCTTTGCTTGAAGATCCCAATGTGTTGTTGCCTACTCCGGTTCAATATCGTGAGTTTGTTGCTTATTCATTAAGAGCTAACCAATCCAATAGCGGTGTTGATTACTTTAAAGCTAAGCTGTCTGATGTTGCTGAAACCACCGCTCCTTTCGGGTTATTAGATGTTTATAACGACGGGTTGAAAATAGATACTGCCAGAGAATGGGCTGGTCCGCGTTTAGCGCAACAGATTATTGGCCTGGCTAGTCAACACTGCATCAGTGCGGCGAATATTTTTTATTTGGCTTGGGCGTTGGTGGTTGCTAAATGCAGCGGTAAATCCGATGTTGTTTTTGGCTCCATGATGTCAGGACGACAGCAAGCTATTCGTGGTAGCGATCGTATTCTAGGTATGTTGATCAATTTGTTGCCTATACGCATCAATTTGGCAGATTTGTCGGTAAGCGAAGGATTAAAGCAGATTCATGATGAGCTCATTGAATTAGCTGACTATGAGCACTTTTCTCTTTCCGAAGCATTGCGTTACAGCGCTTTGCCTGGCGGCACGCCCTTGTTTACCAGTTTGTTGAATTTCAGCCATAAAAGTGAATTAGCTGTTGCCAACCAAAGCCATCATTTTGAAATGATAGGCACTAAAGAGTACACCAACTATCCGTTAGAAATGGGCGTTGAGCAACTCGAGCATGATTTCATCATGCAAGTTCATGTTGAGTCACAAGTCGGGGCGGATAATGTTCTGACTTATATGAGAACAGCATTGGAGGCTATTATTCATGCATTGGGTCAAGCTCCGCAAACACCATTACTGACATTATCTATAACGCCTATTAGCGAACAACAGCGGATTATTAACCAATTCAATAGTCCTGTAGTTGCTTATGATAAAACAGTGGCGGTTCATCAACGCTTTGAGCATCAGGTAGCAAAAACACCTGCGGCCATTGCTGTTGTATGTGATACCCATCGCATCACTTACGCTGAACTTAATCAGCTCGCTAATCAACTGGCTCACTACTTGATAGAACAAGGAGTGGTACGTAATCATATTGTTGCTATCTATGCCGAACGTTCCATTGAGTTTGTCATTGCCATACTCGGCATTATGAAAGCCGGCGCTGCTTACGTTCCTTTGGACTCGACTAATCCACCTGAGCGTTTGTCGTATATGTTGGCTGACTCTGAGGTTAATGTGGTTTTAACTCAAAGCCATTTAAATGGGTTAACCTTCAATAATCAGAAACGTTTTCGGTTGGATGTGGACTGGCCTTCATTAGGGCATTATGCAAATACTAACCCGGAGGTTGAGTGTTATCCTGATGATCTGGCTTATATGATTTATACTTCCGGTTCGACCGGCAAACCTAAAGGCGCGTTGGTGCATCATGCCGGGGCTTTGAATCATATTGATGCCGAATTTGATGTTCTCGGTTTTATGGGACGTCATAATCAACTGTTATCACGTAACTTTCTGCAAAGCGCAGCGTCTTCTTCCGATGTCTCTGTGTGGCAATTTCTGGCGCCTTTATTAAGTGGGGGCAAAACGGTCATTCTGCCGGATGCGATGGATTTGCCTGAATATGTTCGTGTGTTGCAAGACGAACATATTCATCTGATTCAAACCGCTCCGTCAGTATTGAAAATATTGTTAGAACACTTGCTTGGTCAGGGTGAGGTAGCAACGCCATTACCGAATCTGAAATGGTTAATGATTATTGCTGAACCTTGTCCGGTGCCTTTGGTTAATCGCTGGTTGCAATATTACCCTCAGATTCCGGTGATGAATGGTTACGGACCTAGCGAAGCATCGGACGATATTACCTATTTTATTATTAATAAACCGCTAGAAGAGCACGTTAAAAATATTCCTGTAGGCAAGCCGTTACCAAACCTAACCATGTATGTTCTGGATCAACATATGCAAATTTTGCCGACTAATGTTATTGGAGAATTGTGTGTGTCTGGTGTTGGTGTGGGCAAAGGTTATTGGAATAAACCTGAAAAAACGGCAGAAAGTTTTAAAGATAACCCTTTCCTCACGATGAATGGGCATGGGACCCGACTTTATCGTACTGGCGATTTAGGTTATTGGGACGCCAATGGCAATCTGGAACTCGTTGGGCGGATTGATAATCAGGTAAAAGTTCGTGGTTTTCGTGTTGAATTGGGGGAAATTGAGTCGGCTTTGGTGAAGCTACCCCAAGTGGCGGAAGCAGCGGTACTCGTTCATAAAGATAGAGCGGGTGAAAATTGTCTGGTTGCTTATCTGGTATTAACGGCAAATGTTGCTCAGATCGAGCAGATTATTAATAACGTTAAGCAGGGATTAAGCCATCACTTACCGGATTATATGATCCCCAGCTACTATGAAATTCTGGATAAGATGCCATTGAATGCGGCGGATAAAATTAATCGCCATGCATTGCCGAAGCCTTGTTTAGTCAATCATCACGTTGAGTGGGTTGAACCTGCTAATAAGATCGAGCAAGCATTAGCCGGTATTTGGCAATCAGTACTCAATGTTAATCGGGTAGGTCGAAACGACAACTTTTTCCACCTCGGCGGCCACTCTTTATTAGTCATCCGGGTAATTTCTAAAATACGTGCCGAACTTGGACGGGAAATTGCTGTTAGAGCTATTTTTGAACATCCAACGCTGGCCGAACTTGCGGTTATGCTTGAACAGCGGACGGTGACGACAGTTGATTCAATCCCCAAACAGTCACGAACCGGTGAGTTACTGCCTCTGTCATTTGCTCAAGAACGCTTGTGGATTCTTAGCCAAATTGACCAAAGTAGTGCGGAATACAATATGCCCATTGCATTTGCTGTTGAGGGCGAATTTGATGTTGGCGTAGCTGAACTAGCGCTCAATCAAATCATCGAGCGTCATGAAATATTACGTACCGTCTACATTAAGCAAGACGGCAAGCCGTTCCAGAAAATTCTATCTGGGAGAAATCTGACGCTTAATTATATTGATTTAACCTGTATGCCTAAGGAGCAACAAAGTCAGCATGTAGCTGAATTAATGGAAGAAGATGCTAGACAAATTTTTGATCTAAGCCGCGATTTAATGATTCGCGCCACCTTTATTCAGCGCCAAGTCAATAATGGCGTATTGCTATTTAATGCTCATCATATTGCGTCTGACGGCTGGTCTGAGGATATTCTTACCCACGAGTTTGTTGTTCGTTATGATGCTTTACGCAATGGGAACAAGGTCGAAATAAAGGAACTTGACATTCAATATGCTGATTTTGCAGTTTGGCAACGTGACAGGTTGCAAAGTGAGTATTTAGCGTCGCAGATTAGCTATTGGAAGCGGCAATTGGATGAGATACCGCCAGTACACAGTTTGCCGCTGGACAGACCGAGGCCGAAGGTAAGGCAACATCAAGGCGCCGTGGTGACAGGCTCATTGCAGGAGGACACTACGCAAGCACTGGTCAGTTTGGCCAGACAACATCAACTGACTCCGTTCATGCTATTCCATGCTGCGTTGGCATTATTATTATCTCGTCACAGCAACAGCGATGACATTGTGATAGGCACGCCAGTGGCGAACCGTTTGCAGGCAGAGCTGGAAACGCTGATTGGCTTCTTTGTCAACACCTTGATACTAAGAGTAGATACTAGGCACGCTATGCTTAGTGATTACCTTGCTCATGTCAAACAGGTGCATCTGGATGCTCAGGCCAATCAAGACGTGCCGTTTGAACAACTGGTTGAACGGTTACAAGTAACAAGAAGTACGGCATATACGCCATTGTTCCAAATCATGTTGACGACCGATACAGATTATGGACTGAATAGCGACGTTGGAGAGGTTGCCCTCAACCTGCCGGGAATGAAGCTGAATTCAATCGCTCCGAACCATATCCAAACCAAGTTTGATCTCAATATTGACCTGAGTATTAGTGAACATAGATTGCATTTGCAATGGGTCTATGACACCAGTTTGTTCAGCCATGAACATATTGAGCAGCTCAATGATCACCTGTCACGTTTACTAATAGGGCTGGCCGAAGCGACGAAGGCGAATGACTATACACGGGTTTCACTTGCCAGTCTGCCGATGCTGTCAAATGTGGAGATCGCGTACCTGCGGCATACGCTCAATGATACCTATGTAGAATATCCAAAGAGCAAATGTATCCACGAGCTGTTTGAACAGCAGGTCGAAGCAAATCCTGATAACGTTGCGCTGGAGTGCGGTGATAGCCAATTGACTTACAGGCAGCTCAATGAAAAATCCAACCAGTTGGCGCACTATCTGTTGGAACGCCACGCTATTGAGCCGGATACGCTAGTAGGTTTATGTGTGGAACGTTCACTGGAGATGGTAATCGGCATTTTGGCGATCCTCAAGGCGGGGGGAGCTTATGTGCCGCTGGACCCAAGATATCCTCAGGAGCGTCTGGGTTACATGTTGGAAGATGCGCAGCTTGAGGTGGTGCTGATCCAGTCACACTTGGAGCAGGTACTGCCAGACTTCAACGGTCATCGGGTGATATTAGATAATCTTGGCAGTACGAATAGTCAAATCAGCACGGCATACAACCACTATCCTACGACTAATCTGGATAAGCATTCATTGGCGTTGACTGCCAGTCATCTGGCTTATGTGATTTACACCTCAGGATCAACGGGTAAACCTAAAGGGGTGATGATTGAGCATAGTAATACCATTGCCATGCTCAGTTGGGCTCGGTCGCAATATACCAAGGAGGACATTGCTTGTGTTCTCATGTCAACGTCTCTGAACTTTGATTTATCAATATTTGAACTATTTTTACCTTTAGTTTCGGGTACGCGGGTGTGTGTTGTTGAGGACATTCTGGTTCTACATCAAGGCATTGACTGCCAGGCGACTCTGATAAATACGGTACCTTCGGCAATGAACTCTCTGGTTGAACGAAATGCGATACCGAGGAGTACTCGGGTTATTAATTTGGCCGGCGAGGCTTTATCTGCAAATTTGGTCAATGCGATATATGAGAAAAATCAAGATGTAACAGTTTATAACTTATATGGACCGTCAGAGGATACGACATATTCTACTTGGGCGAAATTGGATTCTCCTGTGCACACCACACCGACTATTGGCAGGATCATTAGCAATAGTCAGGCTTATATTTTGGATAAAGAGCAGCAACTTGTGCCTTACGGCTCTATCGGGGAGCTTTATGTCGGCGGCGCGGGTTTAGCCCGTGGTTATATCAACCGCCCTGAACTCACGAAGGAACGCTTCGTTGCCAACCCATTTCATGATCCGGCCAATACCGATAGCAGTGAGCGTTTGTACAAAACCGGCGATTTGGTGCGCTACCTGTCAGACGGTAATCTGGAGTTCGTTGGTCGTATTGATGATCAAGTGAAAATCCGTGGTTTCAGAATAGAACTGGGTGAGATTGAGTATCAACTCAATCAGCAGGCAGGGGTGAACTCGTCTCTGGTGCTGGTCAAGACAACCTTGGCAGGCGACAAACAACTGGTTGCCTATATCAAACAAGTATCGGATAAGCTGACGAATGAGTGTGCAGAAGAATGGCAGCAGGCTCAAACTCAGTTTATTCAAGGTATCAAATCTGCATTAACCAAATCCTTGCCGGACTACATGATACCGTCAGTCATGGTTGTGGTTGAAGAATGGCCGTTGACGCCCAATGGCAAGATTGACCGCAAGATGCTGCCTGAACCTAATACTGAGCATGATAACAGCGATAGTTTTATTGAACCAGTTGGTGAAACGGAAATCTCTTTGGCGGCAATTTGGCAAAGAGTACTGAATGTCAGACAAATATCGCGCAACGATAATTTTTTTGCACTAGGCGGTCACTCATTATTGGCAATCAAATTAGTCACGGAAATCAATGCGGCATTTGTCATTGAGCTTGGTGCTATGCAGGTTTTCCAGACACCTCTCTTGCATGAACTTGCAGAATTAATCTGCAACCAGCAATTACAAGGGCAAATCCAAAGTGAGCTTGAAACAGCAGGTGAAGAGGGGTGGTTATGATGGACATGTTGAAATTAGTTAAAGACGCTTATGAACAGGGTGTATTGCTATTCAGTAAAGAGGGTCAGTTAGGATTTAAGTTAAAAGGCGCTCACTTCCCCGATGAACTAAAAGCCAAAATTAAAGCACACAAAGCCGAGCTGATCGATTTTCTCGATAAAGGCAGAGTGGATATCCCTGGCAATGAAATGGTGATTGAACCGGCTCTTCGAACCCAGGCGTTGCCTCTAAGTTCTTCACAGCAACGGATCTGGTTTATCGAGCAATTTGGCGGTGGGAGCACCGCCTACAACATGGTGTCAGCCTATACGGTAAGCGGTAAATTTGAACTGGCGGCAGCGAATCTGGCCCTGCAAACCATCATAGATCGGCACGAAGCGCTGCGTACTGTTTATCACAGCGATGAAAATGGAACCTGGCAGGTTATCAAGCCGGAGTGGTCATTCGAGATAGCCCAATCGGATATCCATGATATAGGCGAAGCCAAGCAAGAGGCGTGGGTTGAGCAGGCTATTCTGGATGAAATGACCTACCGATTTGATTTGGCATGGGATGTGATGGTGCGTTGTCGCTATATCAGCACCTCAATGGAGCAGGGCGTGCTGTTATTTAACATGCATCATATTGCTTCCGATGGTTGGTCGATGGGGATATTGGTTAAAGAGTTTGTGAACTTGTATCAGGCTTATCGCCAAGGTCGGGCTAACCCGTTAGCGGCTCTGGAGATTCAGTATGCCGATTATGCGGTCTGGCAGCGCAGCCCAGAGAGAGAGACTCAGTTAGCGGCAGGGTTAGCCTATTGGCAGCAACAGTTGTCGGATTTACCTCCAGTTCATGGATTGCCTTTGGATTACGGGCGACCAACCCATCAAACCAGTCATGGCAGCAGTTATGAATTTAGCCTGGACAATGAAGTTAGCAAAGGGTTGCAGCAACTGGCGTCGGCACAGGGTTGCACGCTTTTTATGGTGTTGCATGCGGCGTTTACGGTACTGCTCAGTCGTCACAGCGGACAACGGGATATTGTAGTGGGAACCCCGGTAGCTAACCGTTTGCAGACATCATTAACGCCGTTGATAGGCTGTTTTATGAATACGCTGGTGTTGCGCAGCGAGTGTGAGCTGGAACAATCGTTCATCAATTATCTAGGTTCGGTCCGGGAGATAAACCTGACTGCCCTGCGGCACCAAAATGTCCCGTTTGAGTTATTAGTGGAGCGGTTGCAGCCGGAACGCAGCACCAGTTATTCCCCGTTATTCCAAATCATGTTTTCTATGAATACGAATGACAGTGTGGAATTGCAACTGGAAGGGGTAAGTTTGCAGCCGCGGCTGGAACAGACTCGCAATGCGATGTATGAATTGACGTTAGAAGCCAAGCAAACAGAGGCAGGTTTGACTTTTAGTTTCGAGTACAACACGGATTTGTTTGCAGAGGAGACAATAAAGCGGCTGGCAGCGCGTTTTACGACTTTGTTGATAGGCATAGTGGCTTCTCCGTCCGAAAAGCTTGGCGATTTAACTCTGTTGCCGCCGGAAGAGCAGGATTACCTGCTACACAGTTTGAACCAGACAGCGGTAGAGTATGACCGTAGCCAATGTATCCATGAGCGGCTAGAAGCATTTGCTGAACAAACGCCGGATGCCATTGCATTGATCTTTGATGACCAGCGGTTGACTTATGCGCAACTTAATGCCAGAGCTAATCAGTTAGCACATCAATTAAGAGCGCAGGGCGTTTCAACGGGTGGGCGAGTTGCTGTGTTGTTGCAGAGAGGCATCGACATGGTTACAGCACTATTGGCAGTGATGAAAGCAGGAGCTGCGTATGTTCCGGTTGATCCTAGTTTTCCTGCCGATAGAGTGCGGTATATGCTGAACGATGCGGCGCCGCAATGTATTATAAGTAACCGCATTATAAGTAACCGCGAATGTGCATCAGGATTAGTCGGTTTTGCCGAATTAACCTGCTTACTGGATCACATTGACCTTAGCCAATCACCCACCACCAATATTTCTAAACAGTCGATCAGTTTAGCCGCATCTGCTCCGGCCTACGTGATTTACACTTCGGGTTCTACGGGTAATCCCAAAGGTGTGATGGTCAGCCACTCTGCGGTTAATAACTTCTTGATCTCAATGCAAGATAACTTGCAGTGTATGGCGCAGGACAATGTTTTAGCCATCACCACTATTTCCTTTGATATTGCCGTATTAGAGCTCTATCTGCCTTGGTTGTCCGGCGCCGCTTGTGTTGTGGCGGCGCAGCAGGACGTGACTGATCCCGCCAGACTGGTTGCACTACTCGAACAACATAACATTTCGCTGTTACAAGCCACGCCAACGACTTGGAATATGTTGCTTGAATCAGGCTGGCAGGGGCGCTCATCGTTAAAAATGATCAGTGGCGGCGAGGCCTTGCCATTAGCGACAGCAACGGCGTTATTGAGCAAAGGCAACGCTCTCTGGAATATGTACGGACCGACGGAAACCACGGTTTGGTCAACCATTGCGAAACTGGACGCACAACTACTTGAGCAGCAACTTGTTACTATCGGGTTACCGTTAAACAACACCACAATTTATTTACTTGATGAACAATTAAAACCGGTGCCTTTTGGGGCGGTGGGAGAGCTATACATTGGTGGTGATGGGCTTGCTGACGGCTATTTCAAACGTGAAGATCTGACTGCTGAGCGATTCATTAACCTGACATTTTCTGACGGTTTAACCGCCAGGGTTTATAAAACGGGTGATCTTGCTCGTTACACTACAGAAGGTTCACTTGTGTATTTGGGTAGAAATGATTACCAAGTGAAATTACGGGGCCACCGAATTGAACTTGGCGAAATTGAACAGGTTATCAACCTGTTTCCACAAATAACCCGTTCTGTTGTGATTGCGCTAAACGATCAGCAAACACAACAGTATCTAGCGGGTTATGTAGTCGCCGAACAACAAATTGATATTGATGCGCTACGTCAACACCTTGAGCAGAAGTTGCCAGCCTATATGTTACCACGAGCAATTATTCAGCTCGAAACATTGCCGCTTACGCTAAATAACAAGATTGATCGCAAAGCGTTGCCAATACCGCAAAACAGTAATATTGCTGTTAAAGCCAGTACGCCGCCTATCAACGAGAAAGAAGAAATACTGGCAGCTATTTGGTGCGAAATGCTAGGTATTGAGCAAATAGGCCGGGATGACAACTTTTTTATGGTTGGAGGCCACTCATTAATTGCGACTAAGGTGATCACAAAGATTAATGAGCAGTTTCAATGCAGTTTACAGGTAAAAGATATCTTTGAAGCTGCAACAGTGGCTCTTCTTGCAGAGAGAGTGCCTTATGAAGCGTCGGATAAGCATTATCAAACAATTCCTATTCTTGAACGCAAGACAAATTTATTACCGCAATCTTATGCTCAACAACGAATCTGGTTTATCGAGCAGTTTGGCGGTGATAGCACCGCCTACAACATGGTGTCAGCTTATACGGTAAGCGGTAAATTTGAACTGGCGGCAGCGAATCTAGCCCTGCAAACCATCATCGATCGACATGAAGTGCTGCGTACTGTTTACCACAGCGATGAAAATGGAACCTGGCAGGTTATCAAGCCGGAGTGGTCGTTTGAGATAGCTCAATCGGATATCAGTGACATCGGCAAAGCCGGGCAAGAGGTGTGGATTGAACAGGCTATTCAGCATGAAATGACCTACCGATTTGATTTGGCACAGGATGTGATGGTGCGTTGTCACTACATCATCACTTCAACGAAGCAGGGCGTGTTGTTATTTAACATGCATCATATTGCTTCTGATGGTTGGTCAATGGGGGTACTGGTTAAGGAACTTGTGAGCTTGTACCAAGCTTATCGCCAAGGTCGACCTAACCCGTTACCGGCTCTGGAGATTCAGTATGCCGATTATGCGGTCTGGCAACACAGCGCAGAAGGAGAATCTCAGTTAGCAGCGGGATTGGAATATTGGCAGCAACAGTTGTCGGATTTACCCCCAGTACACGGGTTGCCTCTGGATTACGGGCGGCCGGTCAACCAGACCAGTCATGGTCGCAGTTATGAATTTAGCCTGAACAATGAGGTTAGCAAAGGGTTGCAGCAACTGGCGCTGACACAAGGGTGCACTCTTTTTATGGTGTTGCATGCGGCGTTTACGGTACTGCTCAGTCGTCATAGCGGGCAACGAGATATTGTGGTGGGAACCCCGATAGCGAACCGTTTGCAGACATCATTAACGCCGTTGATCGGCTGTTTTATCAATACGCTGGTATTGCGCAGCGAATGTGAGCTAGAGCAATCGTTTATCGATTACCTGAGATCGATCCGGGAGGTAAACCTGGCTGCCCAGCGGCACCAAAATGTCCCGTTTGAATTATTAGTAGAGCGGTTGCAACCGGAGCGTAGCACCAGTTATTCACCGTTGTTCCAAATCATGTTTTCTATGAATACGAATGACCGTGTGGAGCTGCAATTGGACGGGGTAAGTTTGTGGCCGAGGCCGGAACAGACCCGCAATGCGATGTATGAATTGACACTGGATGCCAGCCAGACAGAAGAAGGTCTGACGTTTAATTTTGAGTACAACACGGATTTGTTTGCAGAAGAGACAATAAAGCGGCTGGTGGTACGTTTTACCACCTTGTTGATGAGCATTGCGGCTTCTCCGTCCGAAAAGCTTGGCGATTTGGCTCTGTTACCGCCGGAAGAGCAGGATTACTTGTTGCACGGTTTGAACCAGACAGCGGTAGAGTATGACCGTAGCCAATGTATCCATGAGCGGATAGAAAAGTTTGCCGAACAAACGCCGGATGCCATTGCGCTGATCTTTGGCGACCAGCAGTTGACTTATGCGCAACTTAATGCCAGAGCTAATCAGTTGGCGCATTATCTGGTTGTTCAGGGCGCCAAACCGGATTCAATGATTGCGATATGTATTGAACGAAGTATTGACATGATTGTGTCGGTACTTGCCATCTTGAAATCGGGTAGTGCCTATTTGCCTCTTGATCCTGCGTATCCGCAAGAAAGGCTTGCTTATATTATTGATGATGCCCAGCCTTTGATGGTGATAACCAACAGCCATAACAACAAGTTATTGCCTGAAAATAGTCCATTGAGCATTGATGTGACTACCACCTCGTTTGCCGGATTCTCAACCGATAATATCGCCGCCGCTGAATTGGGTTTGCGTTCTACCCACTTGGCTTATGTTCTCTATACCTCGGGTTCTACGGGCATGCCGAAAGGTGTGATGATTGAACATCAGGCATTGGTGAATCTGGTGGTGGGGCTTGCGGATGCCTATCTTTATTCAAAGCAGGATCGGGTACTGCAATTTGCCGCCCTCAGTTTTGATATGTCTATTGAAGAAATATTTGGCGCCTTTGGCAATGGCAGTACGTTGGTCTTACGTGGCGAAGATTGGTTGATAGATGTCGCTACTTTCTGGCAAAGGTGTCGGGAATACCAGATCAGTGCGGTGAATTTGCCAACCACGTTCTGGCACGAAGTGGTAAGTGAAGATACGGTCTTGGTACCTGAGCATATTCGCCAAATTAGTGTCGGCGGCGAGCAGATTAAGCCGGATAAAGTGGTTGCATGGTATCAGCGACCGGGGCATTTACCCCGTTTAGTCAATGCCTATGGGCCAACCGAATACACGGTCAATACTTGCATTGCCTACGATTTTCAGGGAGACACCCTCAGTATTGGGCGCCCAATTCAAAATACGGCCATCT
Organism: Photorhabdus aballayi; assembly: GCF_026153155.1. Classification (NCBI taxonomy): domain Bacteria; kingdom Pseudomonadati; phylum Pseudomonadota; class Gammaproteobacteria; order Enterobacterales; family Morganellaceae; genus Photorhabdus; species Photorhabdus aballayi. Next base: position 62,057 of record NZ_JAPFCD010000004.1, read on the forward strand.
TCTTGTTGGACAAAAATCAACAGCTTGTGCCTTTTGGCGCTGTTGGTGAAATTTGTGTCGCGGGTGATGGTGTTGCGCGGGGCTATATCAACAAACAGCAATTAACCCGTGAACGATTTATTGATAATCCTTTTGTCAGCCGCTATCCAAAGCTCTATCGAACCGGCGACTTGGGGCGTTACTCACTGGCAGGGGATATTCAATATTACGGGCGTGATGACCATCAGGTTAAGATCCGTGGATTCCGTATTGAGTTAGGGGAGATAGAAACAAGGCTGCGTAGCCTGCCTGCCATTCGCGATGCGGTTGTCATTGCTCGAGAGGATGAATCGTCCCACAAGTATCTGGCGGCCTATATCACCCTTGATGGTCAGCAAAAAATTGCTGAGATCCGACACCTATTAAGTCAGCAGTTACCGAGCTATATGGTTCCTTCGGCGTTTGTGGTGCTAGAGGAGATACCGCTTACTGCTAACCGTAAAGTGGATCGTAAAGCGCTGCCTAAACCGGATTTTGTTGCTCAGGGGGAAATTGAATATATCGCGCCAGCCACTGAACAGGAGACACTGCTAGCTGAAATTTGGCGAACACTGTTTGGATTGGCGCAAGTCAGTGCTGTTGCCAACTTCTTTGAGTTGGGCGGACACTCGTTGTTGAGCATGAAGATGCTATCCCATATTAAAAAGCATGGTTATCGATTGGATATTCGGGCCTTGTTTGAGTACCCGAAATTACGGGATATGGCGAAACAACTTTACGATCCACTACAGGCAACCGAGCAGAGATCACCGTTGTTAACAGCCCATGAAGCATTGGAAAGTCTGGTTTCCCTGTCGGAAACCGAGCGGGCTTTGATCGTCTCTCAGTCGCCGGGAGGTGAGCAAAATATTGTTGGCATTTATCCTTTGGCGCCATTACAGGAAGGGATCTTATTCCATCACATGATGTGTGGGCAATCTGACCTTTATGTTACTCCGATGCTGTATTCATTTCCGTCAAACACCGAGATGGAAAGCTTTATTGGAGCATTGGATAAAATAGTACAGCGACATGATGCGCTGCGAACCGGAATTTTTTGGCAAGGTATTGATGAACCGGTGCAGGTTATCTACAAAGAGGCGCCATTACCGGTGGTTGACATCGATTTGAGGGATGATGTTGATATTCAGCAGCAGTTAGCACAGTTTATGGAACCATCACAACAATGGATGGATGTTACTCAGGCGCCGTTAGTCAGGGTAACTCGGTTTATCGACCGCCAGCAAAAGCAGCGCTATGTTATGGTGCAGGAGCATCACCTGATAAGTGATCATGTGTCATTGGAGATTATTCAAGAAGAATTTCTGGCTATCTTGACCGGTGATGAAAAGTCACTGCCAGAAGCTTTGAGTTATCGGGAGTTTGTCTTAAACGCCATCAGCCAAACCGATACAAAAGCGGCGCAGCAGTTTTTTACCGAGCAATTGGCTGGGGTTGATGAAATCACGGCACCTTTTGGGATCACAAGTGGAATGGTTAACAATAACGTATTCACTGAAATCCAAATTGGGTTGCCTGCGGATTTATCCGCAGAGATTCGTCGCTCTTCTTCTGCATGGCAGATAAGTCCAGCGCTTATTTTTCACATGGCATGGGCATTGGTTCTGGCAAAAACCAGCGGCACTAAAGATGTCATATTCGGTACGGTATTATCTGGTCGCTTGCAGGGTGTTGATAATATTGAGCGAGTCGTTGGTTTATTCATCAATACCTTGCCACTGCGTGTTGATTTGAGTCAGTTGAGCGTGGCTCAATTAATGCAGGAAATGCAACAGAAACTGGTTAGCTTGCTGCAATTTGAGCAAGTACCGACTGCGATTGCTGAACAATGTAGCAAACTGTCGGGTTCTAGCAGTTTATTCGACAGTATTTTGAATTACCGTCACTCCGAAGTGAGTGGCGAGACAAGTGAACTTAACCAGCTTTGGCAAAAAACCGGCATTGAGTTGGTCGATGTAAGAGAACGTACCAATTACCCGATTACAATATCGATTGACGATTTCGGGGATGATTTTTCTGTTGCCGCCCAAATCGACAGTCGATTTGATGCTGAACGCTTGGTGGAATATCTCATCAATGCTAGCAGACAACTTGTTACTGCTTTGCAAAATCAGGTACAGGTTGCCGCATTGTCGCTCGACATCCTTGATGCTGAGGAACGGGCGTTCCTGTTGCATTCGTTAAATCAAACGGTATTACCGTATGACAACTCACAAACTCTGATTGGGAGATTCGAAGCCCAAGTTAAGGCGACTCCCGATGAGATTGCGTTGAATTTTGCTGGCGAGACGATGACGTACCGTGAGTTAAATCAGCGATCTAATCAACTTGCTCAGTATCTCCTGAACAAGGGAGCGAAAGTAAATACTCCCGTCGTGATGTTCATTGAACGTTCCTTTGAGATGGTCATCACTGTTATCGCTATCTTAAAAACGGGCGCCGGTTATGTGCCGCTGGATACCTCATTACCGACAGAACGCTTAAACATCATTCTTAGTGATCTGTCTGATGAGATCTTAGTAACGATGTGCTCCTTGAATGATAGGTTTGCGGTAAAACGCCAGAAAATGGTGTTGTTGGATGATCCGTATACAACAGAGATCTTGGACAAACAGCCAACCAGTAATTTGGCTATCGAATATTCCCTAGATTACCTTGGTTACGTGCTCTATACCTCAGGTTCAACGGGTAAGCCTAAGGCGATTGAAATGCCACAGCGGGCGCTGAGCAATTTATTACAAGGTATTAGCCAGCTTGAGCCAGCGCTGACGGGGCCGAACCGTTGGTTACAATTCTCATCAATTGGTTTTGATCTCAGTTTTGAAGACATATTCATGCCGCTGTTGTCCGGGGGTTCACTACAGCTTATTGATAAATCGACTCAGTTGGATATTCGGCTGTTAGCGAAGCAAATCCAGCAGGGGCAACTTCAAGTCCTGAACTTACCTTATGCCGTATTGCAGAATCTGGCTGAGTATAGCGGCGTCAATGGGCTACAGTTCCCCGAATTAAGGGTTATTGTTTCGAGCGCAGAAAGGCTCAAAATCACAGCGGCCATCAGACAGTTTTTCACGACACATAGTCAATGTAAGTTAGTGAACCACTATGGCCCGGCAGAGACCCATGTCGTAACGTCTAACACATTACAGGGAGAACCTGCCTCATGGCCTGATTTGCCGACGATTGGCCGCTCATTGCCTAACGTGGCCGGTTATATCTTGGATGAGTACTTGCAGCCTGTCCCGATGGGAGCCATTGGCGAGCTATATTTAGCCGGGGACTGTTTATCAAGAGGCTATTATCAGCAGCCCCAGCTTACCGCAGAGCGTTATCTTGATTGTGATTGGGTTCTTGGGAAACGAGTATATCGAACCGGGGACTTAGCCAGCTTTCATCAAAACGGTGAAATCAACTACTTTGGCCGCAACGATCATCTGGTCAAGATCCGTGGGTTCAGAATTGAACTCGGTGATATCGAAGCTCAATTAAGTAAGTTCGATGGCATAACCGGAGCCGTAGTCATTGCGATTGATACAGAAGCAGGCGATAAGCAGCTTATTGCTTATTTTATCGCGGCTAACCCATTGGATTTACCTGAAATTAAAGCCTATTTATCGGCTAGCTTACCTGATTACATGTTGCCATCTGCGTATGTGCAGATGGCGGCTTTTCCGCTGAATACCAATGGCAAAGTGGATCGCAGCCGACTTCCACAACCTGGAGCAGATAACTTTGTCAAAGCCAAATACATCGCGCCAGTGACTGAACTGGAACAAAGTGTTGCGAAAATTTGGCAGGGGTTATTGCAACAAGACAGGGTAAGCATGGCCGACAACTTTTTTGATTTAGGTGGTCATTCCTTATTAGCGATGAAGCTAATTTCTCGAATTGAACAGGCATTTTCCGTTGGCGTGCCAATTGCGATTGTGTTTGAAAGATCAAGATTAGAGCAGTTATGTGATTGGCTTGAAAAAGAAATTGTTATTCAACGTAACAAGTCAGTTGGGGCTGTAGTGGAAGAATATGAGGTAACCGAGTGGTGATTATGAACCTAAAAGGCTTTATTGATAGATTGTCCGAGCAGGAAGTTCGTCTTTTTGTTGAAAATGGGACGCTAAAATCTCAGTCTGCTCCTGGCGCCATCACACCTGAGCAGGGAACATTTATTAAACAAAACAAACAAGCAATTATTGATTTTCTCTCTCAGGCGGAGGTAGGGGGGCAACCGAAGCTTGCGTTATTACAACGTCGGCGCCTTACCAAGGCACCGTTATCCTTTGCGCAGCGCCGTTTTTGGCTGGTCGAACAGGTTTCTACGGTTGAACGTCAGTATAAGATTTCAACCGCGTTCAATGTATATGGTCAATTTTCCTTAGCAGCCGCAAATCAGGCGATGGATGCCATTCTTAAGCGACATGAAATTTTACGCACTGTTTATCAAGAATCACAAGGCATGCCGGAACAAGTCGTGTTGGACGACTATGTTTTCCAGATTGACAAAGACACCCTTGCCGATGGTGTTGACCAACAGCAACAGATAGAGAATTGGCTGGTGGGGCAGGGACAGAGAAGATTTGATTTAAGTAGGGATTTGCCGCTAAGAGTGGCTTATCTGGCCTCTGATCTAAAGTCAGAGACATCTGATAAGCCATTGGCTGGCGTATTGTTTTTTGATTTGCACCATATTGCTGCTGATGGCTGGTCTCTGGCGATATTGGTGGATGAATTTACCCTTCTTTACCAGCAAATTGTGCATGATAAGCCCGCCTTGTTGACTGAACTTGAACTGCAATACTCGGACTATGCCTACTGGCAGAACCAAGCTGAAACTCAGCAAATGTTTGACGAGCAGTTGCAATATTGGCAACAACAGTTGGCTAACCTGCCATTGGTTCATGAATTGCCTTTGGATTATGCTCGTCCTCAAAAATTGGATATGCGCAGCGCAACGCACACACAAAAGATACCGCTGGAGACGGTGAGTAAACTTAAGCGATTAGCGGTGGATGCAAATGCCACTTTATTCATGCTGTTGCATACCGCTTTTGCTGTGATGTTGGGGCGTTACAGTGATAACCCGGATGTGGTTATTGGCACACCTATTACAAGCCGACCGGGACAAAAACTGGAATCGCTCATTGGTTGCTTCCTCAATACGCTAGTGTTGCGTTTGGATTGTACACCGACGCTGACATTCAATGAGTTGTTGAAGAGTGCAAGGCAGGCGCACCTTGATGCACAGAGCAATCAGGCCATTCCATTCGAATTATTAGTTGAGAAGTTGCTAGCTGAGCAAAGCACCGCGTTTACGCCCTTATTCCAAGTGCTTTTCTCAATGCAAAATTATGAATCTCAACAGTTGGAACTTGCTGATGTTGAATTTGAAGAGGTTATGGAACAACGGGGACAAACGCAGTTTGATTTGACCCTAACCGCGACAGAAGATAAGGACGGATTGTCGCTGATTTTTGAGTTTAATCAAGGTCTCTTTAATCCAGACACAATCGCCCGTTTTGCCGAAAATATGCAATTGTTGTTGGCACATATTGCGGTCAATGATGATAGACCCATTAATCAATTGGCGATCGTCAGTGAGCAGGAACAAGCTGTGTTGGACAAGTCTCATCAATCGGCTTGGCAACTGCCTGAGGAACAACCTTTTGTGCATCAGCTTATTCAACAGCGGGCGGCTGAGTATCCTGAGCGAGTGGCAATTCGCTATCAGGAGCAAAGCCTCAGTTTTGCTGAACTTGATGCAAGGGCTAATCAGATCGCTCAATTATTATTGGCTAAAGGCGCCGACAACAACCAGTTAATTGCTATTTTGATGGAACCCGGCATTGACTTTGTTGTCAGCATGTTAGCGATATTGAAAGCAGGGTGTGCTTATTTGCCATTGGACCCCACTTATTCTGTAGCACGGTTAAGTTTTATCTTGGCTGACAGCAATGTTGGCTTGGTTATCGTCGATAACAAAAGTATCGATAAGGTCGATTTACCAACGAGTAGCGTTTGCACTATCTTGCTTGATGACACTGAAATTGCCGCCCAGTCTCGTACTGAACCGATGCTGACCTCAAGTGTGACAGCAGATTCCCTTGCCTATGTCATTTATACCTCAGGTTCGACAGGTAATCCTAAAGGGGTGATGATCCCTCACGGGGCTTTGAGCGCATCAACGGTTGGGCGGTTTAATTCATACTCGATAGTGCCGGAGAAATTTTTACTGGTTTCATCATTTGCTTTCGATTCATCGGCTCCGGCAATATATTGGGGGCTTGGCAGCGGCGCAACGTTGCATTTAATGGCCCCCCAAGATGCGAAAGATGCATCATATGTGGCAAAGATGATAGACAGTCAACAAATTAGCCACGTTCTTTTTATTCCCAGTTTCTACGATGCCGTTCTTGATTCCCTTACAGGACATTCACTGCGTAAGGTGATTTGTGCCGGCGAGAATTTGTCGGACCAAGTTAAGACAAAACATTTCCAATGTCAGCCTCAGGCAACTCTGGTCAACGAATATGGGCCAACGGAAACCACGGTATGGTCTTCGTTGAAAATCTTTGCAAAGGCGACTGAGCCAGTCACGATTGGTCGTCCAGCGCCCCATGTGTCGCTTTATGTATTGGCGAAAGATCGCTCCCAATGTCCGGTTGGCGTAGTTGGAGAACTGTATGTCGGTGGTGTCGGATTAGCAAAAGGATATTTGAACCGTCCAGAACTGACGGCCGAACGTTTTATTGATCATTTGGACGCTAAAGGTAACAGCGAACGACTATATCGCACCGGTGATTTAGTGAAAGTATTGCCATCAGGCGAAATTGCTTACATTGGCCGAAACGATTTCCAAGTGAAATTGCGTGGTTTTCGTCTCGAATTGGGTGAAATTGAGAACTGTATCCGCGCTAATTTTGAGGTAGCGGATGTTGTGGTTTGTGTCAGGCAGGATGACAAACAGAGGCAATCCTTGGTGGCTTATTTAGTCGCTCCGTCAATGCTCGACATACGTGAACAGCGCGATAAAGTCGAGCGCATCTTGCCGGAGTTTATGTGGCCTGGCTGCTATGTGTTATTGCCGGAAATGCCGCTGACTGAGAACGGTAAAGTTAATCGTCAAGCCCTGCCTGCGCCAAGTATGGAAAATATTGCTGAGGAGCCTTTTACGCCACCAGAAACGGCAACTGAAAAGCAGTTGGCTGAATTGTTCCATAGAGAGCTTGGCTTGGAGCGAATCAATACTGCGGCCCGGTTTGTACAGCTCGGTATTCACTCACTGCAATTTGTCAAACTCGGCAGTGTCATCAGCGAAGAATTGAAGATAGAACTGTCCGTAAAGGATTTTTACGTCTACGACACTCTGTTTGCTTTAGCACAATATGTTGAGCAGCAGCTTGCCGAAAGACAGAAACAGATTGGGGGAGAAAGGGAGGTCGTTGAACTGTGAATATCGCCGCATTTTTAGCTGACTTAAAACAGCAAGACATTATGGTATACCTTGAATCTGACTCGCTTAAGCTGAACGCGCCTAAAGGCGCAGTATCGCAAGATATGCTTACGGAGTTGAGAACGCATAAAGTAGAGATTATTGCGTATCTGCAAGGGCAACAATCAAATCCATTACCGATCAAGACTGTCGATAGAGGGCTGACTCGGTTACCGCTTTCTTTTGCACAACAACGCCTGTGGTTCATCGACCAGCTCTTTGGCAGCAGTGAACATTACAATATGGCGACGGTGTTGGAAGTGAGTGGCGGGTTCGATTTAACGATTGCTGAAAAAGTCATGCAACGCATTGTCGAACGCCATGAAGTGTTGCGCTCAGTTTACCGAGAAGAACAGGGCGAAGTATGGCAAGAGATTCAGTCAAATGTTAAGGCAAAGATCAATGTTCGGCACTTGACATGTGAACCTGACGAGCTGAAAGCGATATTTTATCAGTATGTTTCTGCTCCGTTTGACTTGCAGAAGGATCTCATGGTCCGGATCGACTTTTTTACAACGGATACTCAGCGGCAATTTCTTATCATCAACTTGCATCATATTGCTGGAGACGGATTGTCTTTCTCTCTATTGATGGAAGAATTTGTCACCCATTATCAAGCGATTAAGCAGAATCTGCCGGAATCCTTGCCTGTATTACCCGTGCAATATGCAGATTATGCTTACACTCAGCAGTCATGGATTGCTGACGGGGTGTTTGATGCGCAACTTGATTATTGGCAACAAAAATTAGCGGATATACCGCAAGTTCACCAATTTCCATTGGATTTTCCGCGGCCGGTGAAACAGACCAACTATGGTGTTAAGGTGCGATTCAGATTGGATCGGCAATCTTCGGCGATGTTGCGTAAGCATGCAGGCAATGCCGGGGCGACCCTGTTTATGTTATTGCACGCCGCATTTTCAGTATTTATCGCTCGCTACAGCCAGCAAACGGATATTGTCATTGGTACACCGGCCACTAACCGGAAACAAAAAGAGTTACAGTCACTGCTCGGGTTGTTTGTCAATACGTTGGCGTTGAGAACCGAATATCAGGGCAAGATTGATTTCATGCAGTTTGTGCAGCATGTAAAGCAAGTCAACATTGAAGCGCAAATGAATCAGGATTTGCCGTTTGATGTTCTGGTGGAGAAATTGGCGGTGAATCGGAACATCGCTTATTCACCGATATTCCAGTTCATGTTCACAATGGATACGACTGAGGCTGGTGAATCGAGACTGGATGACGTGGTGTTTACCCCGGTATCTTCGGGGGAAGCATTCTCTAAATTTGATTTGGAACTCGATGCGATTGATGACAGTGACACCATTCTGTTTGAAGTGGTGTACAATAGTAGCCTATTCCATGAACATACTATTGCAAGGTTACTCAAATCGTTTGAAATCTTGTTGATTGATATCGCCAAAAATCCTTATAAAACATTAGACTCTTTAGCGTTGTTGGATGAAGACGAAAAGCGCCGTTTAGGGCAACAACTGGCGATACCCTCTTCTATCGCGACAACGACAGAATCTGTGCAATGCCAGTTTGAACGTCAGGTAGAGCAAAGATCCGATGCTACCGCTTTGGTATGGCAGGTTGCAGGAGAAAACCAAACCCTGACATATCGCGAGTTGAACCAGCGGGCTAACCGATTGGCGCATCACCTAATTGAAAAGGGGATTAGGCCGGGCAATATTGTTGCGTTATGTTTACCGCGTTCCCCGGAGATGATTATCAGTATATTGGCGGTACTGAAAGCAGGCGCCGCTTACACCCCCATTGACGCTGACAACCCTCAGTCCCGAATCCAGCACATTATTGCGGATTGCCAACCGGCGGTTGTGTTGACGAACAACGCCTATGCAGACAAGTTTGCTGAACTGAATGTCATTGTTGAGCTGTTAACCTCGGAAATGGAGCCATTTTTAGGGATTGCATCTGATAATCCGAATATCAACCATAGCTTGGATGAACTTGCTTATGTCATGTATACCTCTGGATCGACGGGCAAGCCTAAAGGGGTCATGGTAGAGCATACGCAGTTGAGCCATTTTGTTGCGGCAGCATTGGCAATGTATTCCGTTAAACCTGATGACAACATATTGCAGTTTTCTTCGTTTGCATTTGATATTTCCATTGAAGAGTGTTTTGTCACCCTATGTGCAGGGGCCGCTTTAGTATTGAGGAACGATGATTGGTTGAACAGCGCTGATCTATTTTGGCAACAGTGTTGTCAACACAACATCACCGTAATGAGCTTACCCACCGCATTTTGGCATCAGGTAAGTAGTGGCGACGCCTTGGTGCCTGACACACTACGATTGGTTATCGTTGGCGGTGAAGCCATTAATGCTGAAATTGTCAGGCATTGGTTCGCATCAGCAAACCGTCCTCCGGTGATGAATACCTACGGGCCGACCGAAACAACAGTTTTGGCGAGTTACTACCTGATTGAATCCGCATTGCAGATTGAACAATCGGTTCCCATTGGCAGGGCGTGTGGTCATGTTAAAGCCTATATTGTTGATGAGCATTTGAATTTGGCGCCACAAGGTGTCATTGGTGAATTAGTGGTTGGTGGTAAAGGCGTTTCCCGAGGTTACTTAAACCGACCTGAGGAGCAGCAGAGAAGTTTTGTCCAGGTTGCTTTTTTCGACGGTGAGGTTGAACGGCTTTACCGGACCGGCGATCTGGTGAGGTTTAATGTTCATGGTGAAATTGAATATATCGGGCGGAAGGATAGCCAGATAAAAATTCGGGGTTTCCGCATTGAGCTCGGTGAGATTGAGAACCAACTTATTGCGATTGATGGGGTGAGGCAGGCGGTTGTCACTGCGGATGAGCTTAACGGCAACAAACAACTGATTGCATACTACGTTGCGGATGCGCCGCTGGAGCCAGTGGCGTTGAAGGAACAAATAAGCCAAACCTTGCCGGAATATATGGTCCCCAATGCCTTTATTTCGCTAACCAGCATTCCAATGACGGTAAACGGTAAAGTTGACTACAAAGCGTTACTGAGTGTAGAGACACAAGAGCCGTTACCAGAGAATTATTGCCTCCCGCAGGGGGAACTGGAAGAACAACTGGCTGATATGTGGCAGCAGTTGTTAGGTCATCCTAAAGTGAGCCGTACCGATAACTTTTTCAAGCTAGGGGGACATTCCCTGTTGGCGATTAAATTGGTATCGGAAATCAAGAAAACCTTGGCCGTACAGATCTCTGTTCGGGTAGTGTTTGAAAGCCAAACCTTGGCTGAATTTGCACAATTGATCGCTGAACAACAGACAGCAACTAGCGGCAATGCAACGATAGCGCCAATTACGCCTGTTGTTGAAATAGCAAGAGTTGAAATAGCAAGAGTTGAAATAGTAAGAGCTGAAATGGCAAGAGCTGAAATGGCGCGGCTGCCATTGTCGTTTGCTCAGCAACGGCTTTGGTTTATTGACCAGTTAGATGGACAAACGCCTCAATATAATATGCCGTTGGCATTAACCATTAAAGGGGACTTTAATCTCGCTATCGCTGAACGTGCGATAAACATGATTGTTCAACGCCATCAGGTGCTCCGAACGGTCTATCGGCATGATATTGCTGGTGCATGGCAGGAAGTGTTGGACAAGGTAACTGTGAAGATCGACTGTATTGACTATCAAAGCCTTGGGGAAAAAAGCTGTCAGCAGCAGGTGCAAGAATTTATTCAGCAGCATGCAGAGCGGGCATTTGATTTGGCTAACGATGTCATGCTGCGAGCGGCCTATCTAAAAATAGCCGAAGATCAGAGTGTTATGGTATTCAATATGCACCATATCGCATCAGATGGTTGGTCAATCAACGTGCTTGCTGATGAATTTGTCAACATATACAGCCAACTGCTTGAGGGCCGTCAGCAACCGGCTTTGCCATCGCTACCCATTCAATATAAAGATTATGCTGTCTGGCAACGGCAACAACTACAGGGTGAAACGTTACACACGGATCTTAACTACTGGTTAACTCAGCTTAATGAGCTGCCGCCTGTACACGACTTACCGTTGGATTACCCGCGCCCATTACAACTTGGCAGCCGTGGCGGGTTACTTGAATTTAGTGCTGACAAGTCTCTTTTGATTGGACTTAAATCCCTTGCCAGTCAACATAATACGAGTCTGTTTGTGGTATTGCATGCTGCATTTACCCTGTTACTTGCCCGTCATGGTCAAAGCAAGGATATTGTCATCGGGACGCCGGTTGCGAATCGTTTGCAGCCAGAAGTTGAGCCGCTTATCGGCTTTTTCGTCAATATGCTAGTGCTGCGCACCAAATACCAGGCAAATCTCACTTTTGCTGAATATCTGTCACATATTCGCCAGGTTAATATTGATGCTCAAGCGCATCAATTACTGCCGTTTGAACTGTTGGTTGAGAAAATGCAGCCGGAGCGGAGTACAAGTTATTCGCCGCTCTTCCAAATCGTATTCTCAATGGATACCAATGAATCCAAGGTATTGCAATTGAGTAACGTTGAATTTGAATATCTTGATAGCGAACATGTTACCGCCCAGTTTGATTTGACCTTAGATGCCAGTGAAAGTGAGGACGGTCTTGATTTTAGTTTTGAATACAACTGTCAACTATTCGAACGGTCAACAATAACCCGATTCAGCCAACGGTTCCTGACTTTATTGTCTGCATTAGTGACTGACCAATATCAAACAGCGCCTTTGACTAAACTGCCGGTGTTAACTGAGCAGGAAAGGCAATATCTGTTGAGCGATATCAATGACAATTGGCAGCCTTATCCTGCGGATAAGTGTATTCACCAGTTGTTCGAAGACCAAATGGAACGGAGTCCAGAACAAATAGCGGTTATTGACGGCGAGCTTCATCTCACTTATCGGCAAGTGAATGCGCAAGCGAATCAGGTCGCTCACTTTTTATTGGACAAAGGTTATACATCGGATTCCTTTATTGCGGTTTGTATGGATCGTACTGCGGCCGCAGTGATTACCGTACTTGGCATCTTGAAGGCGGGTTTAGCCTATGTGCCATTTGATGCTGATCAGCCATTGCAGCGGATTGAATACATTCTTCAAGATAGCGGTACCCCATTGGTTGTGGTTGATGATATTCAGCGTTTGCCTATTGAAGTGGCTTCGGCGTACAACGTCTGGAGATTGGATGAAATATTAAGCCAGTCACGGATTGATACCCATATTGCGGCGACGCAGAGTCATTCAACTGCGACCAATTTGGCTTACATGACTTACACTTCAGGAACAACCGGCCATCCCAAGGGCGTGATGGTTGAGCACACGGCGATGATTGCCCGTTTATATGGCTGGGATGCGGTATTTGGCTTATTCCAGCAGCCGCCGACAGTATTGCAAATGGCGGGTTTGGCGGTGGATATTTTTCTGGGTGATATCGTTAAGAGCTTGACCACCGGTGGCCGCTTGGTGATTTGCCGCAAGTCGGATTTGATTACCACAGAAGCTTTGTATCAGCTTATCGAACAACAGCAAGTGACGTTTGGTGACTTTGTGCCGGTCATTCTGAGGAATTTACTCGATTATGCTGAACAAAACAGGGTTCAATTGGATTCCCTGCGCCATATATTAGTGGGTTCTGAAGCTTGGTATGGTCGTGATTTGAACCGTTTGCAAAAGCTGATGCATACCGATGCCCGTTGTTTCAATATTTATGGACAAACAGAATCGGTGATTGATGCCAGTTACGGTGATGTGACGCATCTCTCTTTGCCTGATGATGCCTATGTTCCTATCGGTACGCCGTTTGCCAATACCCACATTTATATCCTTGATGCTTATGGCGAGCCTGTGCCTATGGGGGTGGTTGGTGAAATTGCGGTAGGCGGCCCGGGTTTGGCAAGAGGTTACAACCGCAATAGCGAATTAACGCAACAAAAATTTATTAAAGACAACCTTTCTGGCGGTTGTGGTTATATTTATCACACCGGTGATCAAGCTAGATTAAAATCTGATGGGACTCTGGAGTTTTTAGGGCGTAATGATGATCAAATAAAACTGCGTGGATTCCGTATTGAACTGGCTGAAATTGATGCCAAGCTGCGTGCATTGCCTGATGTGCAGAATGCGATTGCTGTGGTACGGGAAATTGAGCCGGGCAATAAACAAATTATTGCTTATCTGCAAACGCCGCAATCGTTATTGGTTGAACAGATCAGAGAACAGCTACGGCACCAATTACCTCATTACATGATCCCCAGCGCATTTGTCTGTCTGGATGCTTTCCCGGTAAGTATTACCGGAAAAGTGGATAAAGAAAAACTACCTGCGCCAGCAGCCAGTGCTTTTACCAGTATTGAATATGTTGCGCCGCAAAATGACGTTGAAAGAACATTAGCGTCTATTTTTGCCGTGGTTTTGAAGCAGGAGAAAGTGAGTCGTTACGATAATTTCTTTGCTTTGGGTGGTGACTCAATATTAATTGTGCGTGTTGTTGCGATGGCTAAACAAGCTGGTTTAGCGCTCAGTGTAAAAGATGTTTTGGCTTATCAAAGTATTCATGAAATAACGCAGCAGTTACCTGATTTGAACAACAAAAGCGTCTCTTCTAAAGATGCTTATCACGCTTTTTCATTACTCACAGATGACGAGCGGGCGGCATTGATTGAGCCATCAACATTGGATGATGCATATTCATTATCGAGTTTGCAAATGGGGTCTATTTATCATCAGCTAAAAGATAAAAGTTACCACATTGTAGAACATTACTCGATTAATGCAGAGTGGAGTGAACAAGCGTTTGGTCAAGCATTTAATGCCATAGTACAACGCCATGAATTATTGCGTGCGACATACAACTTCGAATTAGGAAGAGCGTTGCAATATATTCATAAAACGATTGCTCTGCCGGTTACCCTTAATGATTGCCGCCACCTTTCCGTACAGGAATTTGAACATCAATTAGATCACTGTTTGCAACAGGAAAATAGCCACTTTTTTGTTGAAAATGAATTAATGTGGCGAGTTCATGTATTTATTGATGCTAATAAGACATTTGCTCTGGTTTTGTCCCATCAACATGCCATTCTTGATGGTTGGAGTGTTGCCAACCTAAATGTTGAGTTCATGGAAAACTATTTATCGGTATTGTCTGGCGGTTCTATTCCACTAAGAGCTGACTTACCGCATTACGGTGAATACATTGCTGAAGAATTGGCGGCTATTGATGATCCTGAACACAAAGCTTATTGGCAGCAGATTGCCAACGCGGCTGTACTTCCTGACTGGACTGGAAAAGGAGCAACACAACATTATTCCGCTCGTCTTGAGCTATCTCATTTACATGACGATTTGCAACAACTTGCGACGCAATTAAAAGTGCCGTTGCGCACATTACTGTTGGCGGTACATGTTTATGTATTGGCGAAAATCAATGGCACTGATGCCATAACCAGTTCGGTGGTAAGTCACGGAAGACTTGAAGTGGAAGGTGCCGAATCCTGTCTTGGATTATTCTTGAATACGCCGCCGGTTAATGCAGATATTCATCAACAAACCTGGGCGTCGTTGATTGAGCAATTAACCGAATACAGCACGGCAAGCTGGCCTTATCGACATTATCCAGTAGCTGTGATGCAAGAGGAATTCAAGTGTGATTACTCTGGCGCTTTATTTAACTATGTCGATTTTCATGTGTCTGATGAATTACAGACAACTCAGGATGTTGATCCCGGGCAGGATTATGATCATGAATATGAACGAGTTGATTATGGTTATGATTTTGTTTGCCATCATAGTTCAGCTAATAGTTTTCTGATTCTGCAATTGGCGTTAACTCAATCGGTGTTTGGGCAATATCAGGCGGGCCAAATATTGGCCTATTATGAAACGGCAATAAAATCGATGTTAGTTTCACAACATCATCACTTGGGGCATGCGGATTATTTAGTTCCAGATCAAATCCAACACTTGCATCAATTAGCCGGTCATGCGTCATCTATTGCTAATGACTGCACATCTCTGACTCAATTATTTGCCCGAGTTGCGCATCAGATACCTGATGAAGTGGCCTTATCAGGGCCTTGGGGAAGCATGAATTATGCGCAGTTGGCGTTAGCGGCTGACAAACTAGCGGCACTTCTTATTGCGCGGGGTATTGGGGTAAATGATACGGTGGGTATTTATTTATCAAGTAGCCCTGAAGTGGTGATCAGTGTCTTGGCTATTTTGCAGGCGAACGCAACGTTTGTGCCATTGGCAACCGATTATCCAACAGAACGCATTGTCCATATTATTAATGATGCTGATATTCAGCTTATTGTTTCACAGCGTTCTGAAAGCCGCACTTTGCCGGTTGATGAACAAAATATTGTCATGGTTGATGAGATTGAGTCGGTTGATACTGCGGTTGTGGCACAAGAAGTGGCATTATCAGCGCAAGATCGTATTGCTTATATCATGTATACCTCGGGTTCAACGGGTACGCCTAAAGGCATTAAGATCAGTCATCACAATTTATTGAGCTATTATGAGGCCGTTCAACGCTATTACCCGACAACTTCTGCTCATGCGGTATTGCAAATTGCCAACATTGGTTTTGATATTTTTATCGAAGAATTAATGTTGTCGGTATTTTCCGGTGGTCGTCTGGTTCTGGATAGTCATAAAACAGCGTATAGCGTTAAACAGTTATGTCAGATCATTGATGCACAAAAAGTCACACTGATTTCGGTACCCACAGCTTTATGGCATGAATGGACGTATCAGTTAACTGCCGACGATGTTGAACAACTCGTTAAGCATTTGGAGGTATGCATTGTCGGTGGTGAAGCCATGCGAATGGAGTTATTGGCGCTATGGCAACAAAAAACACAAGGAAAGATCCGTTTATTCAACACTTATGGACCGACAGAAACAACCATTGTCGCGACTGCTATTGATGTTACCCAGTTAGACACCTTAACCGACGCAGTGGTGCCGATAGGTCGTCCTTTGGCACATTGTCAGACCTATGTTTTGGATTCTCAGGGTGGATTGGTGCCGCCGGGTGTTATTGGTGAACTCTACATTGCGGGTGATGCTTTAAGTTTAGGTTACGTGAATAACCCAGAGCAAAATGCGGCCCAGTTTGTTGAAATGGCTATCTTGCCGGAACAAACAGTACGTTTATATAAAACCGGTGATCGTGTTTATTGGAATAACGAGGGTGAACTGGTTTATGTCGATCGTCTTGATAATCAGGTCAAGATCAGAGGTTTTCGTATTGAAACTCGCGAAATAGAGTCAGCACTGTCAGCTATTGATGGCGTGGCGACAAGTATTGTGCGAGTGATTGTCGATGCAACGGGCGAAAAACAACTGTGTGCTTGGCTGGTTATGCCAGAGGGTACCGAAACGGATGCTGTCATTCCTCCGATAAGAGAGCAACTGAAAACCCGATTACCAGAATATATGGCGCCAACCCTGTATGCGGTGATAGCCACGATACCAACCACGGCAAATGGTAAAGTGAATTTTGCTGCCCTACCTGAGCCAAAACCTTGTATTACGCGAGGGTTGGATCGTATTGCGGAAACTGAAATTGAAAAACAATTGGTACAACTGTGTGCCGACGCACTGAAATTACCGTTAAGCATGGTGAGATTAACCGCGTCTTTTATCGAGTTGGGAGGAAATTCATTAACCTTATTGAGGTTTTTACATCAGATACAACAGACTTTTGCTGTCACGGTCAGCGTTGCCGATATCATGACGGCCAGTGATTTGGCAATACTGGCATTGATAATTGAGCGTAAGCAGTTGCAACAAGCTGAACAAGTTAATCAGGGGCATAACTCGGTGGCAGAAGAAGGCTGGTTATGATGATAAAAATAGACGCTGATAAATAAGGTGGAATAATGCGAGTCGTTGATATTATTCGGCAAACTTCGGCTGCGGGGGTGCAGTTATTTGTTGAGCACGGCAAACTGGGTTTTAAGGTCATGTCAGGTTGTGTTTTTACTCCTGAACTAAAAAATCTGGTGATTGCTAATAAAGCCGACATTATTACTTTTTTAGCGCCAGATGAAGCCATTAAATTGGTGTCATTGGGTGCTGACCAAACGCCATTATTTTTGGTTCCTGGCGCAGGTGCGCCAGTATCATCTTTTATTGATTTAGCCCGAGAAATAAAAAACGATTTCTGCCTCAAAGTATTTGACGCAACCTCCCTATTCTTAGGGGGGAACACCATGACTGTTAAAACATTAGCTGAACGTTATGCGGCATTACTTTTGCAAGACTATCCACAAGAGCATTATCGACTGGTGGGTGATTGTGTCGGGGCCTGTGTTGCTTTCGAGGTTGCTTTGGCGTTGGAAAATAAAGGGAAAACCGTTGACTTAATAGCGATTGATAGTTTTCTTACCGCCTATGAGCAACAGCCTTATACTCGCGAAGAGATCGACGAAGTGAGTGCCGAGTTAGCTCAAGGCATTGAAGGCGAAGCGCTGGAAAGGTTTATTGAAGTTTATAAAAGCTACTCTGTGATGGCTTGCAATTATGTACCATCGGCCAGATTAAAGGGCAAGATGACATTCATTTATTGCGAAACTTCTATACAACTACGGGCAGAAAAAAAGAAGATTATTGCATCCTTACAAGATTATGTCGCACAAACGATTACTTGCGGCATGGTGGGTGGTGATCATTATTCAGTATTAAAACCGGGTGCCGTTGAAGAGTTGGCTGAGGCTATATTGCGACAACGCTACCGGCCGGAGCCTTTATTCAAAAAATCGAACTTAACCTATCAGGAGTTGCTCGACATTGTGCAATATCGGGCCGATATTTATCGGCCTATAAATAATATCAACCATTGTCACCGCGTGAAGATATCACAGGTCGGATATTGGTTTATTGAGATAGCGGATGGCGGTGTACATATTGATTTCAACGCTGATGATGCAATGTATGAACAATGTGATTTTTATAGTGAAATTGAAATCAGTGTGGAGTCATTAATAGCGTGCGTAACCAGTGAGGAGCCATCAGCCGCTATCGCTAAGGCGATATTGGATAATAAAATTCAGGTCCAACGAGGAGAAGAGCTGTATCACTTATTATGGATTATTTTTGGCATCACGCAACCGGATGAAATTTTTCACTGGATTGATCAACAAGATAGCCAAGATAAATATTTAGGTGTTCAAACTAATGGCATTGCTTTTGACAATAAATGGCATGTCAATTCTCCCGTTGAAACTCGCTATATGCCTGCTCATTACAGTGTGATTGATAAAGCATTAATGTCTCTGCCGATCGAGTACAGTGACTTTGAATTTGTCGATTTGGGATGTGGTAAAGGGCGAGCGATTATATGTGCATCTAGTTACAATTTTAGCAAGATTACTGGAGTAGAATTTGTTGAGTCATTGGTGTTAATTGCACGGCAAAATATTAACGTTATAAATAAAAAAAATCACATTGAGATAATACAGGCTGATGTAAATCATTATCGATTTAATGAAAACCATGTGGTTATTTATCACTTTGATAGTTTTTTAAATGATCAGCTTAAGCAACTTCTACAGCGGTTGAAAACAGATGTTTATGACAAAGGCTATAAGGTGTTGATTTTGCAAATTAATGGTGATGATGCTATTTATCAACACTGTTTTTGGTTAACGCCAAAAACCATTAGCCGAGGTTTTATGGGGGGATGGAATATCACTTTGTGGCAAAGTAAAGATTGTTAAAGTCAGGCAATAATAAAATTTTATTTAGGAGTTAATCTCGATGATCTCTGATTTGGTTAAAGCCAATCGGTTAAAAATTATATTTAATAGTATTGTTGGTGCTTTTAGTGCTTTCTTTAGTATTTGGTTAATTTCCTTGATTACTGACGATGCATTGGAGCAGATTAGTGCTGACTTATTATCGTGGACAGTTAAGTTTTTCACCGGGCTTGCTTGCTTATTTATTGTAAGTTCTTTTGCTAATTACCTAATGACAAAGTTAAGTGTCAAAATTATTTTTGAAGTTCGTAGTACCTTAGTGAAACGGATCTTGAATACCCCTTATGCCATTTTGGATAGGATTGGCGGGCATAAAGTTCAGGCCAGTTTAACATCTGATGTGAGTGATATTTCCAGGGCTATCTCTACCATGCCGCAGTTTATTTATCATGTAATTACTGTGATTGCATGTTTAGGTTTTCTGGCATTCAGATCGATTGAGCTGTTTATGGTCACGCTGGTCATTCTCCCATTAGGGCTTTTGGTTTCCCGTTATTTCATCAGTCGAGCTGAAGCTTATGATGAGATATATCGTGATGATTATGATAATCTTCATGAACAATTTAAGAGTCTGGTGGATGGAGTTAAAGAGCTTAATAATAATGAAAAGCGCAAACATTCGTTTTTTAATCGAGGTGTTTTACCCTCATTAGAAAAGATTAATGACTCTGATCTTAGATCAGAAATTTTCTGGAAATTGAATGAAAATTGGGGACAAATATTATTATTTATGGTGCTTGGCGCTATTTTATTTTCTCATGTTATGTGGGGGATAGGGGAAAGTAACGATATTCTTACCTTTATCTTTATTATGACCTTTTTACTGGGGCCTGTTGATTTTATTTTGTCCTCACAGGAAACTATAGTAAAAGCGCTCATATCTCTGCGTAAGATTGATCGCTTGAGGTTTTCTGAAAACTTATCAATGGAGCCAACTGTAACCAACACCGAAGAATATAAAGAATGGTCTCGAATTTCTCTGCGTTCCATAAGCTTTCAGTATACCGGTGAAGGGAACTGTTTTTCTGTTGGACCGATTAATCTGGATATTCAGCGCGGCGAAATTATCATTATTAAAGGTGGCAATGGCAGTGGTAAATCGACTTTTGCCAAATTATTGATTGGACTGTTGAATAAATCTGAAGGTGATATTTTCATAGATGATAAGGTGGTTAATAAAGATAACCGAGAGAATTATCTGAATATGTACAGTGTTATTCATTCGGATTTTTATCTGTTTGATACGGTAATTAACCGAAAAGGTGAACTTGCCGATGATGAATTAACGCGTCAATATCTGAAAAAATTGGATTTAGCAGAAAAAGTCACGGTTAAAGATGGCAGATTATCCACAACTAAGCTTTCTCATGGTCAACGTAAACGCTTAGCTCTGGTTATCTCTTATATGGAAGATGCGCCTATTTATTTATTTGATGAATGGGCTGCCGATCAGGACCCTAATTATAGAGGGTTTTTCTATAACGAATTACTTCCTGAAATGAAGCGCAATGGAAAAACTATCATCGTTATTAGCCATGACGATAAATATTTTCATATCGCGGACAGAGTTATCACTATGGATAATGGTTTGGTGGATAATATTGAAATCAACGTACACCCCGATAAAGTAGAAAATGGTGCTTTAGAGCCCGCTATTTCTACTGTATGACTATAATAAGGAAAGATAACTATAATAAGGAAAGGTAATTATAATAAGGAAAGGTAATTATAATAAGGAAAGGTAACTATAATAGGGAAAGATAATTATAATAGAGAAATATAATCATAATAGAAAATAGATATCAGGAGGTTATCATGTTGGAACTATTTGAAGATCAATTAGCTGGAATTAAGGAAAGATATGGGAGTGACTGTTTAAAAAGAGTAGAGGATATGTTTTATCCTTTATTACAACAAAGAGCGCCATTACAAGCAGATGCTAAATATATCATGCCTGGGCTTTCTACCACGCCGTGGTTAGATACCCATTCTTTTCCGCAGTTGCAGCCATTAGTCACCTCATTGATGAATAATGCGGGTAAAATAAAACAGGAAATTAACGCGGTCATCAGCGGTGAATCCCAACATATAACCGATTATGAGCACTATTTGGGAACGCAAAGAGATTGGAAAGCGTTATATTTGTTCAAAAATGGTCAGCCTAATAATGCAGTTGCCAATATTTTGCCCGCTACATGGCATATTTTTAATAATGAATTACGGGATTGGCATTGTCCTCTATTGGAAGTTCACTTTTCGGTGTTGCAACCGGGTACGGTGATTAAACCGCATTGTGATTTATGGAATTTCACTCTTAATTTACATTTTGCGGTCGATATTCCTGCTAGCAATTGTGAGATCATCGTTGCCAATGAAGCCAGATGTTGGAAAGAAGGAGAATGTTTACTTTTTGATTATTCTTATCAGCATGAAGCTTATAACCGTTCAGATAAACATAGAATTTGTTTATTAATGGATATCTGGCATCCAAATTTATCGTTTGCGGAACGAGAAGCATTGGTTTTGATTATTACCGGTATTCGTGAACTTTTCGATTAGCTTATACCCAATGGATTTCAAAATGCATCGCGACGGCAAGGGAGCGAATCCCCGGGAACATAGATAACGATGTGACCGGGGTGAGTGAGCGCAGCCAACAAAGAGGCAACTTGAAAGATGACGGGTATATTTTCCTAGATATGTGTTGCTGGATATGGCAACACAGTTTAAAAGGATAGCCTTTATGAATAGAAATGGGCAATGCATGGTGTCTGATATTCAGGAGTTTGATGACTTCATTTTTGAGCTTGACTCAACAGAACAGACATATTTAAAGCAGGAATTTTTAGCGTCTACGCTAAAATATGACATTGATAATTTCGAGGAATTTTACTGGCAATGTTTTTATCAATCGTTCAATTTGCCTGTGCGTTTACAGAAAAAGCTATTTGATTTCCGTGCGTTAGAAAATGAAAATTATTTGCTGATAAAGGGATTGCCTATTCCTGATGATCTTGGTTTAACGCCTTTATCTTATGAACAAACAAATAGTTCTGAGGTGGCGGGTGTTCGTACTTTGATATCCACGATTTTATCTCGCATTGGATATATTTATTCGTTTGTTAATAAAAAGAACTTTAATTTTATCGATGATGTTTTCCCAATGGAAAAGTATAAGAATATGCAGTTAGGGGCAAACAAAGAATTTTTGGAATGGCATGTTGAAGATGGTTTCCATGATGCAAAAGCGGACTGGGTTGCTTTATATTGTCTACGTGGCGATAAAAATGCTGAAACCTATTTGTTTCAAACCAAGAATATTCATTTAGATGCTGAAACTATTGCCGAATTACAAAAGCCAAACTTTGAGATCGATGTCGATCCTACATTTATGTCAAATACCAGTGGCCGCCGTTGTGTTGCCATATTAAGTCAACATCAAGAACCAGAAATGATATTTGATCCAGCTTATATGCGTTGTTTAACCCCAAATGCAGAAGCCGCGTTAGAAAAGTTGAATCAGTGTATTAATGAAAATAGAGAGTCCTTTATATTATCGCCTGGAGAAATGTTGCTATTTGATAACCGCAAAGTCGCTCATGCACGCAGCGAGTATGAACCTCGATACGATGGTTATGATCGCTGGTTACTCAGGGCATTAATATTGGAATCAAAATTCAAAGCTAGAGATTACTTTTATACAGGTACTTTAAGGGCAAAATAAAAATGACATCATTTAAAACAATATCATTTAAAACAATATTATTTAAAACAATATCATTTAAATCAATCACATTACTGTTGATTACCTTATTAACAATAAGTTGTAGCGGATTTAAAAGTTATTCAGAAAAGACGAAGACAGCATTTGAAGCGAAAATTGTTCGTACTCATTATGGTGTCCCTCATATTTATGCACACGATTTGGGAAGCTTGAGTTTTGGCAACGCCTATGCTCAGGCACAAGATAATATATGTATTATGGCGGATAGTTACGTGCGCATTAGAGGGGAGCGTGCGCGTTTCTTTGGTGCTGATAGAGATAAGCAGGGGGACTCACTGAATTTAATTCAGGACTTCGGTTATAAAACGTTAGCTTTGGTGGAACAGGCGCGTGAAAAATGGCCGCAATTAAGTGCTGATTCACAGGTAATTATTGATGGATTTGTTGCAGGTTATAATACCTACCTGTCCCATGTTAAGGAAGGGCGTTATACCTTACCAAAAGCTTGTCGAGATCAAGAATGGGTAACACCTATTCAACGTGAGGATGTACTGGCATATGTATTTTCTATTGCGGTATTTCCGGGTTCTGCTCAATTTCTTGACGATTATTATGCCGCTGATCCCAATAAAGAAGATCAAAAACGATTGTCTTTAAATATATCTAGGAATAATGGTTATTCCATTGGTTCGAATGGTTGGGCATTAGGCCGTGACAAAGTTGAAGAAGTCAATGGCATGTTATTGGCTAATCCCCATTTTCCTTATGAAGGCAACCTGCGTTTTTGGCAGGTGCATCATGTCATGAACGGAAAGATTGATGTCATGGGAGCCTCCTTAATTGGTTTCCCGGGTATTATTAATATTGGATTTAATCACAACATTGCCTGGACTCACACTTATTCACAGGCTGAACATGTCATTGTTTACAAAATGCAAACTGCTGCTAACAATCCGCTGAATTATGTGATTGATGGGGTTATTAAGCCGGTAATGTCGAAGCCGATTCATATTGAAGTCAAAACCGACAGCGGTATTGAAACGGTCACGAAAGATCATTTTTATACTGATATTGGGCCGATTATTGAAAATGAAGACTTTGCTTGGTCCGAGTCTGAATTTTATGTCGTGAAAGATGTCAATCTTTACAATCTTGATATGATTGATCATTGGTTGGCGTTGAATCGAGCGGATAGTCTTGCTGATGCAAAACAATCTTATAAAGATTTTAATGGCTTGGCTTTTAATAACACGTTGTTAACGGGTAAAGAAGGCGTTGGTATTTTTATTGGTGATAAAGCTGTACCGGCATTGTCTCTTGAAGCTATTCAATTATTGAATGATAACGAAACCCTAGCGGCAGCACGTGAGAAGTATGACGTGACTATTTTACCGGGTAACTCATCATCCATGATTTTTACCGAAGCCTTGGGTTATGATCAGATCCCGCAGCTTGTGGAAACATCCTATGTACAAAATTCCAATGATTCTCACTGGGCAACGAACTTGGAACATTTACTCGAAGGTTTTTCCCCACTTCTGGGTAATGAACGAAAACCCCTGTCGTTCAGAACGCGTATGGGATTGCAACTAATACAGGATGCGGCGGGTGATAATAAGCGATTTTCTCTCATGGAGTTAGAGCGGGCGTTATTCTCTGAGCGTTCATATTTAGCCGAACTGATATTAAAAGATGTGGTTGCCCTATGTGATAAAACACAGAACCGATTAATTAGATTGGTGAATGGCATGAAGGTCGATATTACTCAGGCATGTCAATTGCTATCACAATGGAACGGTGAATTTAATGCTGATAGTCGGGGCGCTATTATATTCCGTGAATTAGCTTTTTTAATTGATCAGCAAAAACACTTTGCCGTACCGTTTGACATAGCCCACCCGGCAACAACGCCACGCCAATTAAAACAAAGTGAAGAGTTTGTCACCTTGTTAGCACGAGCGGTTGCTAATGTGAATAATGCGGGGCTGGCTTTAGATACTCCGGTGAGTCAGTTTCAATTTATTGAAAGTACCGCGCCTGACGGTAAACCGGCAGATAATCGCATGAGTTGGCCGGGGTTGTTTGGAAAAGAAGGCGGCTTTAATATGATCGCTCCGTGGGATGGGGATGAAACCCTGTTTCCTAAACATCATTATACTGTGGGTAATGATGTGGTGACTGGTGAGGCATTGGAATCGGAGCTAACTGATCAAGGATATCATATTCGTTATGGTTCCAGTTGGATAATGTTGGTGGCATTTGATCAACAAGGACCTAATGCGCGTGGGTTACTCACTTATTCGCAATCTTCTGATATTGATTCGCCTTATTTTGCGGATCAGAGCAGATTTTATTCTCATTATAAACAGCTATTGCCGTTGCCTTATCGGCCAGAAGAGATTAAACGATCAACTATTTCAGAATTGGTTATCCAACATTAGGCAATCAGATTATTTGGGCCTTGGCTGGATAAAATTATTAACTGGCGGATTGGTTCCGTCAGTTATCGAAAATACTATTTATTCTTTGGAACTATATAAATATGATGGATTTTTCTAATTCTGGATGTCAGAAATGTGTAGAGTTCACCATGCCATCCATAGAGGATGTGTTTACTTGTATGCTGGATAGAGTCCCTTTTATTATTCGAGGAGGGGCTGAACAGTGGGTAGCAAGAACGAAGTGGACATGGGACTATTTTCAGCAAAAATTTGGTCATCACCTGATAAAAGTATTTCGATCATCAAATAATAAAGATAATAAATATATGTCTCTTGGTGACTATATTGATTATATAAAAGATGTGGAAGAACCCGATCCTTATTATGCTTCTGCGTGGCAGTTTTCGCTCTATTTTAAAGAATTGGTGAGTGATTATGAGGTCCCTGACTATTTTTCCTGCTTGATTCGTAAGCATGTTGCTGACGATATTTTGCATAATGAAGCCGCATTACTATTACTTCGCTGGATTTATATGGGGCCTAAAAACAGTGGTTCTCGTTTGCATTTGGACATTGCTTCTACTCACGCCTGGAATGCGGTTATTAGTGGTCGAAAAGAGTGGGTATTTTATGGGCCGGAAGAAGCAGCGAAAATAGGTTATGGCAAAGTTGATGCTTTTAACCCTGATCTGGCCTTATATCCCGATTTCACTCAGGCGCAGGGTATTCATTGTATACAGAATCCTGGTGATATTGTTTTCACCCCTTGTACACACTATCACCAAGTTAAAAATTTGGCGTCAGGAATTTCAATCACTGAAAATTTTATTAATGACACGAACTTGGAGCTTGTTAAGAACGCCATAACTAACGACGATGATATATCACCTGAACAGGCGAGTTTTATTCGGATATTGATTCCTGAATTAAGTTAATTGTCGGAAATAACGGGGCAGTTAATGGTAGTAATAAGGTGAAAAAATACCTTGGGGCTAACGTAAATGGCGTTTTTAGCGCCGATTATCATAGTCAGGCGACTTGGCCCCGTCGGCTGACTTATTGGATTGAAGCAGGTTGTTCTACTTTGCAAAAATGGGTAGCTTTATATTGCATTAAAAAAACGATGGTCGAGACACTCTAATATGTGGCTACGACCATGATGTAGTATAGAAAACTCAGCATATCAAGGAGCTGCTGTGCTTAACTCAGCTAATGAAATGGCTATTTCACTAGGTAGAGTGGGTATTTTGTTGGATAGGAATCGTATTCAGATGACGGTACCATCTTAATGGATGATTTATTACCTCTGATTATCTTTATTCCATTTACTGGCCATTTAGCGGAATCAAGAAGAAATGCGGCCGGTTGTCCAGTTGTACCAATAGCGGGAGCGCCGATTTTTAATGACGCGCCATAGGGAATGGCATGGAAAATCTCAGGTGTAACTTCAACGAAGTTCTTAGTTAAGAGCTGAATTGACCGAATTGACTCAGTTTGAAAACGCGTTCCAGATACAACAAATGTTAAAGGTAAACCGGCTGCTTTAATTCCATAACCTTCGTAGATGCTCGCGATTTGACTGGGAAGCAGACTTTCACAGTTCATTCCAGCACTGACGTCGATACCAATATGTGCCAAGTTTGTAGGCGACCTACTTGGGAAATTACGTGCGGTCGCATTGATAACATCCATTGGCAGTGTACCGCACTGTCCGGTGCTTGAGACAACTGAGTGCTTATCAGGTCTTGATACAATACCGGGACCTTCTACAGTAGAGGTGCTTAATTGGACGTCGTTGTAGATTTTCGTGGAGAAGTCTGGAGGATAAAAGCTTAAAGATAGCCTGGAGCCATCATTGTGGGCCACGATCCATGCATTGAGCGCATCAGAAAATTGCATATCGACGCTTACCCAATAGTTTTGCTGGTATCCGGTGTGATTCTCTTCCGTTTTTGTGACGAAGCCATTAGGAGTAAGTTCTTCCACTTCACTTTGAAAGGTTGGATCGGGAGATCTTAAGACATATTGCCCTCCGCCACCGTAAATTTTATCTAGGGAATCTGCTCCGGTCGTATCGGTGTACATAAGGTAAAACATACCATTGAGATAGGATATGGATGGTTGTCCTGCCCCATAAGGATTTCCATCTAGCTTCTTGTTAGCGGGTAAGATTATCGGATTACCATTATTTGCACGTGTCCAGTTAATTCCGTCAGTACTTGTTGCGAGGCCAACTTTTGTTATGCCTCCAGCATCAACACGCACGCTGTCCCACCCACCATAATACATATAATATGTACCGTTAACCCGTATGACAGAGGGATCGCAAGTGTGGACTTTATCGAATGCGTTTGCTTCCTTGTTAGGGGAAAAAACGATCTGATGGGGGTCCCTGCCTCCACGTGCGTGGAAAGGGCCATCAAGAGATGAAGATTCGGCATAGAAAATATGGTCACCGGGATGAGTGCGATCGGAGCCGCACCACCACATCCGATATACCCCGTCCAACATCACGGAAGGTGCATAGTTGTATACCCCCCCCCTTAACTACAGGACCGATAGAAGTCCGAATATTTGATGTTGTTAAAGGTATCTCTGTTTGTGCTAATGATGGAGGAGCTAATAATAATCCGCAGAGAGTAGCTAAGCTTAAGGCGACCAATGAAATATTTCGATAAATCACACGCAAATGTTGAGACAGCAATCCGCAATAATACAAGGTATAAACTAAAGCATCATTTAATGTGGATCTGCGATTATTTACCAGAGCCGGCATTTTAAATGCATAGTTATTGATGTTTAATTGCTTGATGATGCCCCAAATTTTGGGGGCTTTTTTGGTACACAAAGTCACAATTTTCTCCAGAGTTGTAAGTTTAAGTAACGGAGCGAAAAAAGTTCTTAGCAAAACCTCCCTCAAATATGCTCCTAAAAAGATGTAATGGCTGGTAACCAGCATTCGTTGCACTAAATTCAGTCGGTGATTGGTAATTTAACCTGCTATGCAAGCGTGCTTTTGTTAGTACGTTGCTATTCGAACAGTTCTTGTGCTGATCTTCTGGTGTGCCTTATACGGGCATCTTCTTACCAATGTCGCTATAACAAAATACTGCCTATCAGCGCTGATGTAGTACAGTAATCTACTGTCATAAGTTGTTATTAAAGATAAATTTTTTGTATTTTTATCCTGTCAGTGTCAAACTATTAGAGTTAAATAAGTCAGTATGAAAAATCTAACAGTTGTTATTTGTTTTTCGGTCAATATCTGTTCATAACAAAAAATGTTACATAAATCACATAAAAATATCAATTAGTTTATTTTTGAGACTATTTTTAATTGAACAATCAAAAAATTTCGGTTTGAGGCTGGATGCTCTTATTCCGCTTTATCGGTGTTGTATTTCAGCCATAGAAAACGCGATGTTCACAACCGCAAAAAGTTGCATGACTCAAGGCTTTTCTAATGAGTGTTTTTTGTGGAGGATAGAAAAATGCGGCTGTAATACGAAGGTCTATGGGTTATATGGTAAGAATCAATGTGGAAACGGTATTGCTAAGAATGTCGCTATTGTGACAGGTGGGATTTTTGGTATTTTTGGTCGAATGAGTGAAAAAACTCCTGCTAACGTTGGAAAAACAATAAATTGTGTCGCCGAGGCGACATTCCTGCATAAAGTGTTTTAACATTTGGTCGTTAAATACGTACAATCCCGTCCCTGAATGTGTTCTCTACAGAAATAGGCTTAGTTTGTCACTGATCCGGTTTTATACATCGCGGAGTCGTCTGCCAGCTTGGCTCGGCATATTCGCGATACTGATGTTGTTCATTGCGCCAGTGATTTCCCGGTCACTGGAACATGCGCGCAGCATTAGTGAGGCTCATTCATCGAAAGTGGTCGATTGCCATAGGGTTATGTCATCTGACGATGATATGCCTCGGAATATGTCTCATTCTGACGTTTCTTCCGCATCACATGTTACTAAATCATATGTTACTAAATCACATGTTACTAAATCACATAGTACTAAGTTATATAGTACCAGCCATCATGATGGCATGCAGATGGGTATGCATGCTGGCGGTGGTATGTCGATGTTGGAGGATATTGCCTGTGGGTACTGCGTTTTTCTGATTCATGTACCTATATTGGATTTGGCGAATACACCGCTATTTTGGTCAACTTCGCTGACGTCACGGCCACCACCGATTCAAACTGTAGCTTCCTTTCTGCCGCATTTCATCTTTGCTGATTCGTTGCCTCGCGCTCCGCCTGAACAGATCTAATCTTATTGGTTTAAACATAATTGCAACGCTTTGTCCTGCAACTTGTTGAGTCAGGAAAAGTTTGCTCATACCAAAAACGATTTGGTTGAATTCTATAACGTATTCCGCTTTTGATAGAAATATCACTTTGGAAGGTGGATTCACATTAAGGCAAGATGATGTTCGAAAAAAATTCTTCTCATAAAAAAAATATGCTATCCCTTTGTATCCGTTCGGCAATGCCGCTTTTTCTGCTAGCGACTTTTAATGGCTATGCGGCTGAAACCGCATCGGATGCGCACGACCATGTAAAAGGTTCAAAAACCAATGATGGGGATGTAATTACCGTAACCGCGCCTTTGTACTCTCCTTTGGCGATTGTCACTTCGCCAAAAACGCCTCGTCAGCCAGTTCCGGCAAGTGACGGTTCTGATTATTTAAAAACCATACCCGGATTTTCCCAAATCCGTAATGGCGGCACCAATGGCGATCCCGTATTTCGGGGTATGTTTGGTTCAAGAATTAAACTCCTGACTGATGGCGCAGAAATGTTAGGAGCGTGTCCCGGCAGAATGGATGCCCCTTCATCTTATATTTCGCCAGAAAGTTATGATCTGCTGACAGTCATTAAAGGGCCTCAGACGGTGTTGTGGGGGGCTGGCGCTTCGGCAGGGACCATAAGGTTTGAACGTGAACATCCTCGATTTGATCAACCGGGAGTCAAATTCAATGCCAGTGGACTGACGGGTTCAAATGACCGTTGGGATGGCAATGTTGATGCTAGTGTTGGTAGTGAATTGGGATATTTACGTTTAATGGCGAATAAATCCCGCTCAAATGACTACAAAGATGGCGGTGGGTATCGTGTCCCTTCACGTTGGGATAAATGGAATAGTGATCTGGCATTGGGATGGACACCGGATAAAGACACATTGCTCGAACTGACCGTGGGTAAAGGTGATGGAGAGGCCCGTTATGCCGGACGCAGTATGGACGGTTCACAATTCAAACGTGAAAGTCTTGGCGTGCGTTTTGAGAAATCTCACATTGGTGAAGTGCTTGATAAGGTTGAAGCTCAAGTTTATTACAACTATACCAACCATATTATGGACAATATAACCTTGCGTTCTCCGAATAGCGCTATGTCGATGGGAATGTCATCTTCGGGTTGTAAACATGGATGTGGCATGCACATGAATATGAATCACGGTATGTCTATGCAACTGGATCGTCGCGTTGTCGGGGGACGAGTTATGGGCACCTGGCTATGGCAAGACTTCAAATTGGAAAGTGGCGCGGATACACAAACCAATACTCACCGTAATAAAGCAGGTAGTAGATGGCAAAAGGATGCGCAATTCTATAACTATGGTCTATTTAGTGAGCTAACTTGGTATGCTACGGAACAGAGCGAATTGATAACCGGCGCCCGTCTTGATCGCAGCCGAGTAAAGAAATTTGCTGGTAATAGTGAAAAAGAGCGTAATGATACTTTACCGAGTGGTTTTATGCGGTTAGAGCATACACTGGCGGATATGCCAATGATGTTTTATGTCGGTATTGGTTATACCGAACGTTTCCCTGACTATTGGGAACTGTTCTCGCCTAAATATGGTCCGGCGGGGAGTGCCAGTGCTTTTGATGGGGTAAAAAGTGAGAAAACCACTCAGCTTGATATTGGCGCTCAATATACCGGGGAGCGTTTTAATGGTTGGGTATCCGCCTATCTGGGGCGTGTAAATGATTTCATTTTATTTAGATATAGCCCGACAAACGCCCGTATTAGCCAGGCGGATAACGTTAATGCCAATATCATGGGGGGAGAAATGGGCTTTGGTTATCAATTGACAGATCATTGGAAAACGGATGCCAGCCTTGCCTATGCTTGGGGAGAAAACAGGACGGATAACAAGCCGATGCCTCAGATTCCACCTTTGGAAGCCCGTTTCGGATTGACCTATGAACGTGGTGATTGGAGCAGCACCGGCTTGTGGCGATTGGTAAGCAGCCAGCATCGGATTGCTGTGGGGCAAGGCAATGTCGTGGGTAAAGATTTTCAAGATAGTCCCGGTTTCGGCGTGCTTTCTGCCAACATGGCCTATAAGGTTAATAAAAATGTAAAAATTAGCGCGGGTATCGACAATATTTTGGATAAAGAATACAGCGAACATCTTAACCTTGCCGGTAATAGCACCTTTGGTTATTCATCGAATACTTCGGTGAATGAACCCGGCCGGACGGTGTGGGCGAAAGTAGATGTAAAATTCTAATGAGAAAATGGCGTCCAATTAATTGGGCGCCAATTATTTGTTTATCCTTTTCCTGATTAATGACTATTTCTGATTACCGATATACGGATAAACTTTTACATAATCGACATCGAATGTTGCGGTTGTTTTATTTATCGGGCCATAACCTTGCACTGGATAACTACGCGGTACTTCAGAACTTAAAATAATGTATTCTTCTGCGATTGAAATAGGAACTTGATCTAACCCCGACAGAGTTTGAGCAATATCATCAATATAAAATGTATAGCCATTTGGAGTCCATGCCACAGCAAATTTGTGGAATTGACCATCAGTCAATTTACTGGTAGATGATCTCTTTGACCACTCCTTATGAGCGCTGCCATAACCATTCCAGTGAATAGCGTGATCATATTGATCCTGTGTCGCTTCGGCTAAATGTTCAAATACATCAATTTCGACACCTGATTTTTCTGGATTTGTTAAATCGAGACCCATTGTCGGTGACTGTATCCAAAATGCAACTTGATTACCTTCTGCACGATTAAATCTGATAGCGGCTTCCCAATAGCCATATGATTGTAGAAAACTTTTTTGTGTTGAAATCATGCCGCAATAATTTTGTAACTTGCCAGAAGAACTATCGGAATAGGTTTTTATGGTTAAATGACCATTTTGTACGATAACCGCTGATGGAGTATTAATACAATTTTTTCTGACGCCCAGACCACGGTGATCCCATTTTTGGGTATTAAGCGTAACGCCATCGAAATTATCTTCAAATGAGGGAGTAGAGCTAAATTCATTGGGGATTTTTGCTAGAGCATACCCACTGAACAATGTGCTTAATAACAACGTGTAGGTTAGCTTAATTTTCATCTATTTTCCTTGTATGTTTGACGTGAATAATTGTTATTTATTCGATAGCTATTACTGATTTCTATTCGAGCCATTGAACCTTATGGATATCAATCTAAAAAATGAGTGCTATTGGTTCCCCTTTTTTGTAGCAGAGATATGAATTACTTTATCGAATATTAGCGACGGGGTTACCGATTTAATTTATTACCCCTATTATTTTCGTTTTATTCATTCAATATGGTATTAATATTGGTTGATAAAAATGAAAGGGAATTAAAGTTGACAATATGAGTTGGGAAAAATAATTGAGATAGATAGAATAAAAACAGTGAATATCGATGAATAGAACCCCGTTCGTCAGAACGGGGTATATGACAAATCTAAATTATTTCGATGCATCCAGCGCTTGAGCAAGATCGGCAATAATATCGTCGATATGTTCAATGCCGATTGACAAGCGAATCATATCCTGTGATACGCCGGCTTTAATTAACTCTTCATCATTTAATTGGCTATGCGTTGTTGACGCTGGATGACAAGCAAGTGATTTAGCGTCGCCAATATTAACCAAGCGCACAATCAATTTTAGTGCATCAATAAATCGCGCGCCGGATTGCTTCCCGCCTTTAATACCGAAGGAAAGGATAGCTGATGGTTTCCCATTCATATAATGTTGAGCTAATTCATGTTCTGGATGATCTGGCAGCCCTGCATATTTCACCCAACTAACTTGAGGATGATCTTGCAAATAATGAGCGACTTTCAGCGCATTTTCAGTATGACGTTCCATTCTTAATGCCAGTGTTTCCAATCCTTGCAGGATAAGGAAAGCATTAAAAGGCGACAGTGACGCTCCCATATTACGTAGCGGTATAACACGGCAGTGTCCGACAAATGCAGCTTTGCCGAATTGCTCGGTATAAACGACATTATGATAGGAGGGATCTGGGGTAGTTAATATAGCAAACCGTTGCTGATATTTTTTCCAGGGGAAATTGCCGGAATCCACAATGATGCCGCCAATAGAATTACCATGTCCTCCCATATACTTGGTTAAAGAGTGAATAACAATGTCAGCGCCGTGCTCGAAGGGGCGACAAAGAGCAGGAGTGGCGACAGTATTATCAACAATTAAAGGGACGCCATGACGATGAGCGACTTCGGCAAATTTTTTCAGATCAACAATATTACCTGCCGGATTACCAATAGATTCACAAAATACCGCCTTGGTATTGTCATCAATCAATGATTCCAATGCTGCGATATCATCATGTTCAGCAAACCGTGTCTCAATTCCGAATCGCGGCAATGTGTGAGCTAACAGGTTATGAGTGCCGCCATATAACTTAGCAACAGATATAATGTTATCTCCAACGCTGGCAATAGATTGAATCGCGCAGGTGACGGCAGCCATGCCAGATGCAACCGCCAAAGCAGCGATTCCTCCTTCAAGTAGAGCAACCCGTTTTTCTAATACATCATTAGTTGGGTTCATAATGCGGGAGTAGATGTTGCCTTCAACCTTTAAATCAAATAGGTCGGCGCCGTGTTGGGTATCGTCAAACGCATAGGATGTCGTTTGATAAATAGGAACAGCAACGGCTTTGGTGGTTGGATCAGGGGAATATCCGCCGTGGATAGCAAGAGTTTCTGGTTTCATTTTCGATCTCTTTTTTTACGGTAAAATGACATATATCTTTGATGAATAGGTGTAATCGGCTTTTGTTAAATCCATAGCCGCTCGCAATTGCTCATAAGGAACTTGATTTATATCTCTTTTTGATTGATGAACTATTAGAATAGATATCTGTGTAGACATGATATTTCCGCTAATTCTTTATTGATTAAAGAAATAATTTGAAAAAGTTACTAATTATTTGCTTTAGCTATGTTAGTATTATTATTTTTTTAATAATGTGGATGTTATCACAAAATACTTCAATAATTTCAGCCAAGTAACATTAACTATTAAAATAGAAAATGGGAACAAAATACTTAAATAAATATTCAATCTTTTATAAAGATCACAAAAATTGCTGTGAAATAGTTAGTTCTCGTTAGATTGCTTTAATTTATTTATTCGTTGTTGCCTGAGCGAAAATAGAAGGTATACTCGTCACTCTCACTTTTTCAGGCTTTTTTAAATGATTTTGGTCGTAATTTATTGTTAGTATTATCAATATTGGCACTAACCAATAAATTAATAGGATTCTTATGGCTACGTTTTCAAATCGGCGGGAGTTAAAACAACTTTTATTTTTCTCTTTCCCTATCATTGTTAGTCAGATAGCACGTACAGCAATGAGTTTTGTTGATATTGTGATGTCTGGTCACTATGCTACGGCTGATTTAGCAGCGGTAACATTAGGCAGTAGTATTTGGTTTCCTATATTTGTATTGGGATATGGGATGATTATCATGCTGGCAGCAGATGTCGCTAAGCAGAAAGCGCAACATGATGACGAAGGGATTAGAGACAGTCTTAAAAATTACTTGTTTCTGGCGGTGATACTTTCGATACCAATAATTCTTTTATTAATGTTAGTTAGCTGGCTACTTTCGTTCATCGGTATTGATGAGCATATTTTAAAAATTACCCAGGGTTATGTTATTGCTCTGGCTTGTGGTGTTCCTAGTGTTATGATATTTAATGTTTTTCGTTCCTTTCTACAAGGATTGGAAGACACAAAAATCGCAATGTATTTGTCTGCGGCTTCTTTATTATTGAATATACCATTAAATTACATCTTCATTTATGGGAAACTGGGTTTGCCAGCAATGGGCGGCATTGGCGCGGGTATTACAACTGCAATTATTAATAATCTAATTGCTGTATGCTTGATTATCTATTTTCTCCTAAAGAAGGAATATCGTCGCTATAGGCCAGATTTTAGTTTGCCGAAATATAATGCTTTGATGAAGACTTTTTATATTAGCATGCCAAGTGGATTGGCTCTTTTTGTTGAAATGGTTTTTCTCGATGTGATTGCGATAACCGCGGCTCCTTTAGGTGCTCAAGTCATTGCCGCGCATAATATTATGCTTAATATTACCTCGATCATCTATACCATAACTGGGGGGATTGCCGCCGCGGTGACTGTGAAAGTCGGTTCCTATATTGGGAAGGGAGATAGAACATCGTTAATCGGCACTATAAGGATCTCAATTGCTTTAATTTTATCTATTTCCGCAGTTATTGGCGTTTTAATCTACTATTTCGCCGGTTCATTTATTTCACTCTATACGAACGATAATGGAGTTATAATAATTGCGCTTAACATCATTTTTCTGTTATGTCTGTTCCAATTCTTTGACTCTTGTCAGGCGGCTTTATCCGGTATTTTACGGGGTTTTCATGATACTCGATCGGTATTTTACGCGCCGTTATTCGGTTATTGGCTGGTGGGTTTGCCATTAGGGTTTGTTTTGGCTTTGACAGACTGGGTAACCGAGAGGATGGGAATTATAGGGTTTTGGTATGGGTTGGTTTTGGGGCTTTTTGTGAATGCTATTTTGCTGTTTATCATATTAAAGGTTAGACAGAGAGGTATGATTTCTCAAATAATTTCATATTAGCCTAATAACTATCATATTTGCATAAATTCCCTGTCGAAAGGTAGGGGATTTTTCTGAATTTATTTAAATAACTTAATTAAACTCTTTAATATTAGAGCTAAAATAGTATCAATGTTATCATTTTACTATTTATTTTATAAAAAATCATAGTTAATGAAAATTTACTCTCTAAAACTGTGGTTATTTAATTTTTCGTCAATGAAAAATGATATTTAGTTAGATTTTAAGTCATGTTGGTAATATTTTTATTTTAGTGAATTTAATAATTGATATATTAGATGTTATGCTCGGAATAAATATATTTATATCTGGGGAAATAATTTTTCCTATTTAAATCATTTAGATGAAATATATGTTTTTGATTTTTATTTGTAATTGTTAAATATTTCTTAATTAATTCTAAATAACTAATTTCCAATCATATAGTTGTCATATAAATAATGACATTGTAATTAATTTAATATTGAAATAATTTCTTATTTATACATCTATATGTATTGATATTTTTACACTCATTATTGGGTGATTCATCTAAGATTATATCCATTATTATATTAAGGTTATGGTAAATATTTATTTAATAATTAAATAGTTAGCTGAATTAATTGCCATGCTATACAAATAGATACGATTATTTTATGATAATGATTATCATTTCATTTTTTATTAAAAGTACGTTAATATGCGCGCCAGTCTTCGGACGGTACTAAAACTATGTAATAAGCAATACTCTAACATTTAATTAGTTAACATAAGGAATATGCTATGAACAAAGTTAAAGTGTTAATTGCAGTATTAGGTACATGTGGATTAGTAACACAGGCAATGGCTGCACCTGGATTTGGGCAAACTCAAGAGTTTGATGCGAATAAACCTAGCATTAATGTAGGTGTGACTAAACAGGGTGGTTCTGGTCATGGAAGTCCTGGGGGGGAACCGGGAGTTGGGGTACATTCCATTGCTGGTGGTCAAATTGTTAGCTTTTCAGGGCTTACCCGTTATGCCGCAGCGGATGCAAATGGAATTCACAAAATTTCTATGCCGGGATCAGGTAGCCATAGTGGGATGGGGGTGTTCAATTTCAGTAAAGTGGCTAATGCTGATGTTTATTTTGGTGAATGGTCACAAAAAGGCACGGTAGATGATACTACTCATACCGCCTATTATTCCGGTAAAGATGTGACCACTAATTTGCCTACTGGTGGTATTGCAACTTATACGGTTAAAGGAATTAACCAATATAGTGGCAGCAATGCCCTACATGGAACATTTACTGCTGATTTCGGTCAGAAAAGGCTTACTGGTTCAATAGCAAATAGTGCATTGACCGTTGGTATTAATTCTAGGATTAGAACAGATGGTTCATTTGCGGGTAGGGCGACTGCTGGAAATGTTGTCGGGACAAACAGCGGCCATTTCTTTGGTGATAATGCAGCTAGTTTAGCAGGGACTGCTACGTTTGCTTCGGATCATAGCAAAGATACTGCTTTTGGCGGAACTAAGAATCCATAATATGAGTTTGTAATGACTGGATAAGACAAAGTTCATATTGGCTTTGTCTTATTTTTGTTTATTTTTGGCTCGACAATTAAGCAGTGATATTAACGATGCTAAATATCCCAATTGTTCGTTTTACTTTACTCATTAGCTGTTTGTTTATAAAGCCATCTTTGGTGCTGGCAGATGAAGATACCGGTAGAAGATTGTGGCATAACGTACAGCGAAATTTGCAGAATCAAGAAGAAGCGCTTGTCACAGATGAAACTGTAAATAAAAAGACGGATCATTTATCGATAGTACTTAATGGTCAAACGTTTAGTGTTGAAAATAATGTGAATGATATTGGTCAGGCGCTCTATTTAGCTATTAATCATCAACAAGTACAGGATGTTAAGCGCTTTTTGTTGATATACCAGAAGTTACCTGGACATGATACTCAATTGGTCCATTTTGCTCAGGGGAATTTGGCGCGTTTACAAGGTGACTTAGTAGCAGCAGAACAGCATTATCAGGCTATCTTGCAGCAACAACCTGATTTTATCCGTGCTAAATTAGAGTTAGCCAGGGTCTATTATGAGAATCAAAAAAATAGTGAAGCCAGTTTACTATTTAATGAAATTTCAGCGGCTAGTCGCGATAATGAAAATAAATTACCACCGGCAGTCATTAAGAATATAACTAATTATCAAGAGGCAATTAATTTGCGCAATGCTTGGCGTGGATCTTTTTCCGTGGGATATATCTTTAACGATAACACGAATATGTCGCCGGATAAGCCTCCTGTTTGCACATTCTATCGTGAAAATGGTGAGTGCGTAGTTGAACGTAATTTGCCTATGGCAAAGAAAGCAAATGGTATAAGTTATGATGCTACGTTGCGTAAGATATATCCGCTGAGTGGTCACCACGGTGTCTTTCTGCGTTCGATGACTTATGGGGAAAGTTATCGTCATCATAGTGAAGAGAATGAAAATACCACTTCTGCTTATTCGGGCTATAGCTATAAAGCGCAAAAAGATGATTTCCTATTGGGGCCAGTTGTTGAGTTTAATTATGTTGGTAATCATTCCCGTTATCGTACTACAGGAGTGAAAACCGAATGGATGCATATTCTATCTAAAAATCTGGCATTGAATTTGGAAGGTGAATATAAGCAGTTTCGTTATCATAAACTTTATAATCATAATGACGGTAATATGGCCTCTGTTTATGCTACCTTATCTTATTATTTAACTGATCAAACCATTACCTTTGCGGGGGGGGATTGGGTTAATAAAACCAGTGTTGAAAAAGCGGATGATTATCAGCAAAAAGGTGTGCGAGCAGGCATTTCCACTCAATTGTATCCGGGAATTAATGCAGTGGTATTTACTGCATTGCGCCAGCGGCAATTTGGTGATTACAGCGTACCTCTAAATGCACGTCGTAAAGATAATGAACAATTCTATGCGGCAATTGTGAGTATGCCTAAATTTGAGGTTTTCGGTTTAACTCCAGTAATTACTTATCGATTTAGAAAAAATAGTAGTAATGTTGATTGGCTCTATTCCTATAATAAGAATGAAGTGTTAGTCAAGTTTGAAAAGTATTTTTGATACTGATTGAAGTAATAAGTTATTTCAATTCACACTATGGCAGATAATGATTATGTATAAATTGAATAATAAATATAGCAAAATAACATTCATGCTGGCATTGGCCTACAGTATGATGCCTTATCGTTCTGAGGCAGAAACACTAATAGCCCCGGCTCAGTCATCTAAACAGCCCGCTGAGAATAAGGCTGACCTCGGTAAAATTAACGTTTCAGCGACCAGCGAAAAAGATGAGGCAGGTTATGATGCGGTTTATGATAAAGATATTACTAATATTTACTTGGGTAAGGATTTGGTAGAACGCTATAAGGGCGCTTCACCGGCGGATGTTTTAAAAAGCGCAGTCGGCGTATTTAGCGGTGATTCGAGAAACAGTGGCGCATTAGATCCTAATATTCGTGGTATTCAGGGGCAGGGACGGGTGCCTGTTACCATTGACGGTACTGAGCAGGCAATTACCACCTGGCGTGGTTATAACGGTGCGAATAATCGTAACTATATTGATCCTAACCTGATTAGCAGCATTGAAATAGAAAAAGGCCCGTCACTGACACGTGGAGTGAAAGGTTCGATCGGTGGAGCGGTAATGATCAAAACCTTGGGTATTGATGATGTAGTACCAGTAGATGAACGATTTGGTATTAACTTGAAATTGGAAACCAGCAGTAATGCTGTTAAGGAACGAGTACCACATCTGGAATTAGGACAAGATTATCGGGATATTCCCGGTTTTAATCAGGGATTTAATTATGTTGATCCTGCGTTAGAAATTACGCCGAAAACTTCAAAAGATAATAAATTATTGGGCCTAAAAGATAATGCGATACGTCTGGCGCTAGGTACCCGGCAGGAATATTTTGATTTAATGGCAGCTTATAGTTATCGCAGTAAAGGAAACTATTTTGCCGGCAAGGGTGGTGCTCATCGTTATGATGCTCCCATTAGTAAAGAGGATATAGAGATCCTTGATGGCGGTACCCGGTCGTATGATCCTTATCTGCCTTTTGTGGCACGTATATATCGCCCTGGAAATGAAGTGCCTAATACCTCCAGTGAAATGGAATCTTGGTTGCTTAAAAATAACTGGTATCTGGCTAATCAACAGACGATTGGGCTTGGTATCCGTGATACTAAAACGATTTACGGGGAGATTATGCCTTCGCGGATTGGTTGGGTTCGGGCTGAAAGTAACGTTGTACCACAGTGGCCGTTGGCGAATGTACATCAGCAGGCATTTAATCTGGATTATAAGTGGAAACCTGATGGAAATAAGTGGGTTGATTTTGATATGAAATTTTGGATTACCCGTACTATCAGCGATACTAATACTGCCGGGGGATATCCACGTGAACCGCGAGAGCGGGATGCCGTTTGGGATGTAAATGGTAAGGAAAGAGATCCAAATAAAGATGGTCGCCTGGTAGATACTGCTGCTACCAATACCCATAATAACCGTTGGGGTGTTGATCTTTCTAATGCTTTCCAATTGACCTCAAGTTTAGATTTAACCTTGTCAGCTAGCCTACAACAGGAACGTTTAGGTTCCCATGATGATTATAAAGGGAAGAATTTTTCTAATTTTCGATCGCCACCAAGAAAAGGACGCCGCCAAGAGAATAATATTGCTTTTAATTTTGATTGGCGGCCTACTTCATGGTTGGCATTAAGTGCCGGCGCTAGGCGGGTAAGTTATTGGTCTAAGGATGATTTTTTAAATGAACGTTTGGCTGCCCGTGATATTGGTTATAGTAAGCATGAAAAATTGGTTGGCCAAGGGTTGCAATATATGAGAACACTTACCGACCGGGAAGCTGAACTATATAAAAAGTTTGATGAATGCTTTGAGTGTCTGACTGATGATGAATTTGACGAATATAGCGATAAAAAATTTACAAGTTCAAAAGCACGAGATTCAATTCTTCGCCCTATGGTGCCGGTAGATGTGCTTTGGAAATATCATGATGATGGTAAGTTATATAAACAAGATAATCCCTATTTTAATGGGAAACTTGATATGAACGAACGCGTTATTGATCCTGTGACGAATAAAGAAGTGTATAAATATGAATACAGTACTGCTCAACAGAATAGTAGCTATATTGATGACTCTGGAGAAATATTAAATAATAGTGATAAGGGAGTTTATAAAGCGAAAAGTGAACAGGAGCGCTGGTCTAAACAACCTAAACGTAAAGATCATGCTTGGGCGCCGGTATTTTCCGCAACGGCTTATATCTCTGATCATGCACGTATCTATACCCGTTATGCTGAAGCAGTACGTATGCCAAGTATTTTTGAGGATACCGTTGGCTTTTCCTCCGGTTTGACTGATAAACCTACTCGTGCCTTTAAACCTGAACGTAGTAAAACAGTGGAAGTGGGTTATGTGCATGATTTAAGTCAGTTATTGGGTGCGGAGCGTAATGCGGATATTAGATTCGCTTATTACAATACCATTATTGAGCATGTTTTTGATCGTGACAGTAACTTTGTATTTACTCAGTTAGATAAACAGAAATTATCCGGTTTAGAACTACAGGGACGTTATGATAACGGTAGTTTCTTTACCCATTTTGGTCTATCTTATAATCTTAAAAATAAAGTTTGTGATAAAACTGCATCGCTTATGTTAGATCCAAGAAACCAATTTGGTGTTCCTGAATGTATTGATGGCGGTTTTCCCGGTGGTTTTTTAAGGACAACTATTCCTCCTCGTTATTCTCTTAATCTGAATATTGGCGGCCGGTTATTGGATGAAAATTTAGAAATCGGTAGTAGAGTGTTATACCACAGTAGTGTGGAGAATAAGGATGAAAAATGGTTAATGAAAAAAATGCCCGGCGTTTATAAAGGAATAAATAATAATCCGATGCGCTGGAATTCGGTAATGACTGTAGATGCTTATATTAATTATCAGGTTACACCAGATGTGGTTGTTGAATTATCTGGCACCAACTTAACCGATCGCTATTATCTGGACCCGTTAACACGTTCCATGATGCCAGCGCCTGGTAGGACGTTTAAGCTTAGTGTCACCAGTCGGTTCTGACTCTTTAAAGGAGATTTGCCGGTTGCGGTTAAGAGCGCTGGCAATCTCCACAGATAACGAACGGAAAGATGGCTTGAAGTTATGATGAGAAATCGTTTTTATATTGGTTTGTTTGCTTCTTTACTGTTACATGCGGGTCTTGTTGGATTTATGGCGCGGCATTTACTGCGTGATGACAGTGCGAATAATCAATCAGTGAATTCGCCAATAATTAGCATGTCAATAGAAATGGTTGCTTCGGCAGCACCGGCCGGACAGGAACAACCTGTGGAACCGGAACCTATTCCTCCCCCGTTACCGCCAGAGATAGTGGTAGCGGAATCACCACATGAGGCAAAAATAGTACTTAATAAGCCAGCGGATAAGCCACGGAAACAGGAACGCCCGAAGCCACCGCCAGAAAAGCATGTGGATGCTAAACCGAAGAGTAAACCTCAGCCACAGAAAAAACCGACAGAAGGGCCTCAACAAAAACAGGCAGAGCAAACGGAAGGCAACTCTCAGTTAGCGGGGAGAGATGCAGTGGATTCACAAGCTGGCGCCCGTCAGGCGACGACCAGTCAACCGATGACGGGCGTGGGAGCTGATGAGTTACAAAGCTATCAGGCTGCCTTGCGTCGTGAAATTGAAAAACATAAACGCTATCCGCGTCGGGCTAAGAAGATGAAACAACAGGGGATAGTTCAGGTCAGGTTTAGCTTGCTGGATAGCGGCGATTTGACGAATCACCAATTAGTGCAGAGTTCAGGCGCTGATGAATTGGATCGTGCTGCCCTTGCGGCGATCCAACAAGCTCGGTCAGTTGGGCTGAAACCGGCTGGTTTGCCGAGGGAGCTTACTTTAGCAATAGAATTTAATTTGAAATAAATAAGGGCTTGGGCAGCGAAGATACTATTGCTGCCCTGATAATAGTGGCGTCATATGAGGGGGAAGTTAGATCGTTTTGGCGTTCGGCCGTTCAATTCGCATATGTAATAACGGAAATGGATTACCTTGACCATCAATTTCTGATCGACTGAAAACTTTGAATCCTTGGTGCTGATAGAACCCCACTCCTTGAATATTTTGTTCATTAACATCAAGTTCATTGATACCTAATTCGCTAATAGCAAAATTCAGCAGCGCTTTGCCGATACCTTTACCACGGGAATTTGGTGAGATAAACAGCATTTCAACCCGATGTTGATCAACGCTAATAAAACCCCCAATTTCATGTTTGTCATTTATCGCTTTATAAACAGTCAGCGCCGGTAAATAGGTATGCAGAATTAATGGGCGTAGTTGATTAATATGTTCGTCAGATAAAAAGTCATGTGTTGTTCGTACTGAGGCTTCCCAGATTTCTATCAGCTTATTGAAATCGGCCTTTATTGCTTGCTGAATTCTCATATTTATTCTTCTTAATCTTTTATTTCTCTAAACCGATGATGAATTAACACTATCACGTTTGTTGTGATGGATCGCTTCAGATATTACTTAAAGCTATCCATTATTCCTATCAGAATCTTATTCTGTCTGTTTTGTGATCTATTGCATGAAACAAAGAAGAGAATGAAATCAATTTGGTCTAATATTACTTTTTATAGATAGTTGAATTTTAACCAATTTGGTTAGTTGAACAATCAAACAACACTAAACATTAAAACCTAAAAAAACAATGCGGGATTCTCTCTGTTACTAACTATAATGAGGTATTGGTTAATCAGGAAAGGGATTGCGTCATATCTCATTAACGTGGTTTCTATTTAGATTGATCATTTCAATTGAACAGCTAGTTCAATGATAAATATAAAATAACTTCTTGAGGATCATATTAATGAAAAGGGCATTTATATTTACACCAGGCATGTTAGCACTTTCGATAAGTGCAATTTCGAATGCGCACACTTATGACCATCTATATGTTTTTGGTGATAGTTTGAGTGACAGTGGAAATGGAGGTCGATATACGATCAATGGTACAACCAGTAAGTTGTATAATGATCTTATCGCTCAACATTTAGGGACTGAACTGATTCCTTTCAATAAAGGTGGGACTAATTACGCAGTGGGTGGATCGACTGCTGTTCCTGATTTGAACAAAGCTAACAATACTCAAAATCAAGTAGATAATTATTTGGCAAGCCACGGTA
Source organism: Photorhabdus aballayi (assembly GCF_026153155.1). Taxonomy (NCBI): domain Bacteria; kingdom Pseudomonadati; phylum Pseudomonadota; class Gammaproteobacteria; order Enterobacterales; family Morganellaceae; genus Photorhabdus; species Photorhabdus aballayi. Next base: position 106,719 of record NZ_JAPFCD010000004.1, read on the forward strand.
ATCGTGCTGATCCTAATGGTATGTATGTTCACTGGATTGGCGGTAATGATCTTAAAGCTGTCATGTTAGGGGGCGATCCGAAAATTGTTAAAAATAGCGCTATGCAAGCCTCAGCACAAGTGCATAAACTTCTTGATGCGGGAGCTGGGATCGTTATTGTACCTACTGTTCCTGATCTCGGTAAAACACCAATGATTATGAAATCTGTCGTCTCTGAAGGACTCAAGAAGATCCCGATTTCTCTTACTCCTGACCAGATTACGGAATTAAAGGATATGGTTCGTGCGGGCGCTAATGCATATCCAACGATAAATGAAGATACTCGCTTTCAAGTTATCGAAGGTATCTTTGAAACGCTTGCGGCTAGGGCTTCAAATGGAGATGCTAAAAAAGCGGAAGAATATAAGCGACTATTACTTGATAGTTATAACGAAACAAGCAGTAAAGCCTCAGGCTTGGTTGACAAGTACAATAAATCAGAAGATATCGAACTTAGCAAGAAGAGCGGCAATATTGTTCGAGTTGATGTTAATGCGCTTTTGCATGAAGTCATTGAAAATCCTTTACGTTACGGTTTTTCCAATACTTTAGGCTATGCTTGTGTTCGGGATACGGAGGCTAATTCCTGTAGTTCTGATGATCCCGGTTTTGATGCCAGTAAATCCTTTTTGTTCTCTGATGATTTTCATCCAACGCCGGCCGCACAGCGTCTGGTCGGCGAGTCTGCTATTTCAATCCTTAATGCTCCACATCAGGTTATGTCACTGACGAATACCAACAATGTGCCGGTGAAGGGTGCGCTTGCCTCTCTTGACAACCGTTTGCAACAGCTACGAAGCGTAGGTAATGACCAAGGTAAAATAGGTGTATTCGGTGGTTATAGTGGTAATCACAACAGTACACTGACACTGGGTAGTGACTATCAGCTCACGGATAATATTCTGTTGGGGGGAATGATTTCTCGTTATAAGGATAAGCACTCAGTTAATCATTTCCGCGCTGATGGTCGTGGTTATGTCTTCACCACTTATGGCTTATGGCGTTACTACGATAAGGGTTGGATTAGCGGCGATCTTCACTATTTGGACATGAAATATGAAGACATTACGCGCGGTATCATGCTCAATGAGTGGCTACGCGAGGAGCATGCTTCGACTTCCGGTCATCAGTGGGGCGGACGCATTACCGCGGGTTGGGATATTCCGCTGACATCTACAGTTATGACCAGCCCGATTATCCAATATGCTTGGGATAAGAGCTATGTTAAAGGTTATCGTGAATCTGGTAAGAGTAGCACGGCTATGCATTTCGGCGATCAACGTTACGATTCTCAGGTCGGAACATTAGGCTGGCGTCTGGACACCAATTTTAGTCGTTTTAACCCTTATGCTGAAGTTCGGTTTAACCACCAATTCGGCGATAGGCGTTATCAGATTAGTAGCGCCATTAACTCAACTGAGACATCTTTCGTTAGTAAAAGCCAAAAGCAGGACACCAACTGGCGTGAATACATTATCGGCATGAATGCTGCTATTACAAAAGATTGGGGCGCTTTTGCGTCAATATCACGCAATGATGGTGATGTTCAGAATCACACTTATGCTTTCAGCTTAGGTGTTAACGCCAGTTTCTAATTTCTGGTTAAAAGATACAAGTTGATAAAATAGTAGCTTCCTGCTCATTGCGATAGTGTGGTTATTATCTTAGTAATGCCCGACAAAGTGATCGGGCATTTTTTCGTGATGATTGCCTCATATTTTAGGTTGTTTATAAATATCTGGTCGGACAATTTGCCAAACAAAGTTTTCTTCGTTTACCGGGGAATAACCCATTTTTTCATACAGCCACGGCGCCATAGAAGTGACCAGCATAATATGACGAAGCTGTGCTATTTGGGGATGTTCCAGGCAACATGTCATTAGCCAGCGTCCTAATCCCAATCCTCGATAATCATCCAAAATAAAAACATCACTAAGATAACCAAAGGTTGTGAAGTCAGTCACGATACGAGCAAATCCTATTTGCTGAGTATTTTTATACAGACCAAAGTTCAAGCTATTGTCGATCGACAACTTAACTGTCTCTTTGTCGATTCCTTCCGCCCAAATGGATTTCGTTAAAAACTGCTGTATGATCGTAATATCTAATTTATTCTTATCTGTAGTGACAACATATCCATCTTTTTCCCAACGATGCAATTTTTCCATTCTGGCTTCCTCTGAAATAAAATGATAATAATTGATTATGATATCTCTGCGCTTGAACGCGTTGTTGAGGCTTTTGTAATGGAAAGAATATAGCGATTTGAATGAATAACACCATAGGGCCGTATGTTGTCTCTTCAAGTTTTCGACTATATAGACAGGCCCTACTGTACAGAGCAGACATCCATTTCTTCAAATTTTCTTGACATTAGATAGACTTAATTTTGTCTTCCGGTATATACCATCGAAGAGAATTCTTAATGGGAGATGGAGTTACCATAACCAATCCTTTGTTAGCCAGTTTCAATAACAAATAACGCGCTTTGTAGATGGTAAAATCGCATTGTTCTGCTACATCACGCGTGCTAGGCCATGATTCTGGTGGAGGAGCCGCTTGCATTTTCCGAATGGTACATAATTCGGATATGACATTGAGTATTTGATCCGTTTGAGAAGGTTGAATTGAATCTTTCCGGTTTTCCATATTAACTCCAGGCTTTATTGAACCCAGTTGGATATCTTGAATAATTCGGATAATCCAACGGTTAATTTCAACACATGAGGGCAATTTGAATGTCCTATTCAGTCATAAAGAATTACCGGGTATATCCTGTTTTGTCAAGGTTGGTTTTTGTACGATGCAGATCAATTATATCGAAAAATTGAAATTTTAGATCTTTTAATTTGAAAAACAAACTGCATAAAGTGTTTTATACTTATATAGATATAATTTGCGACACTATAGATCGCAAATGATCGGATTGAAATGTTATCTAAGTATTTTGTTGTGAAATTATTTGAATTTGTATTTTTTGTTTTTATTAACTGAATTATTCTGTAATACTTAAAAGGTCGATAAGGTGGTTGTTCATATATAAATGTTTTTTATGATTTACTCCTTGCATCAAATTTTTTCTAATCTTAATAAGATTGACAATGAAATTATTTATTTAAAATTTGTTGTTGTTTTATGCGGGTATTAATTGTTATTAGATAATCGTAATAATTCGAAATGAAACTGAATAAAATTATAATATCGACCATATTAATATTAGGTGTTGTGTCTATTGTAAATAAATTTGATCAAAGTTATATCACAGTGACTCTTAATGGCGTTATTATTACTGTCCCTTATTTTTCCGAACAGGATCTTTTTGGTAGTGCGGTAAATCCGGGGAAAATTTCCAAGATAATATTGGAAAAAGAGAGAGCTTCAATCCATAAGAGTCTTGAAAACCGTTTGGAAAATTGTGAATTACAGCCAGTAGCTCATCGGTTATTATCTCGGGCAACATTAAAAATATTGTTGGCTTTACCTTGGGTTTCTAATAAAGTTGATAAATCTCCAGGATTGTGCCAGCGAAAGAAGGTTTATATATTCAGATTAATGATAAGTTTTACTTTTTAATAGTTTTTTTGATTATGAGACAGGTATAGTCTGATTATTTTCAATAAAATCTTGGCATTTAAGTTGTCTCACTATAGAATTTTCTATTCTTTATATCTCCATATTGAATTATTTTCATGCCAATCTTATCTATTTTTTATATTCATATAAAACTAATGAATAAAATGAATGGATAAAAGAAATTTTTAATATTCATTATTCTATGCAATAATTTTAAATGAATAATTTAGTGATTTATCCAATTTATAATTAGTCTTATGGTCTTATAATTGAATCATTTATTCATAAAGATAAATTGATTTATCGGATATTAATTTTATTTTTATCAAGCAATAATATTGATGAAATTAATAAATTAATTTTTTTGTATAAATAAGCAATATGTTTGTTAGATAAATATCAGTGGATATTAATTGAGAAAAATTCTTATAGTATATTATTTGTAAATAAAATTAAACATTAATGGCGTGACTTTATTTTTAGTTTATGTTAACAATTATAAAAATAGAGTCTCTATTTTAATGCTAATTTCTCTTTGTTAATTGTTATTGAAGAATGAATATAGGTTTTTAACCGTTTAATAACGTCGTAAATACTCGCTTTCTTTTAGCATTGATAGTTATCTGTTCTGTTAAAATAGTGATTTTGGTTTTGTATTTTCTAACGAAAAAAGCATGAAAAATAACAAAAACGTGAACAAACATGGCAAAACATCGTTTTTCGGACAACATTTTTTTGAGCTGTATATGGATCATGTGGAGCATTGCTCTGGGATTCTATCTGGCTGGTAATCTTTTTGGCTGTGCAGTGACCGCGATTCTCTCTTTTTTGGCGCTAATATTTTGCTTTATTCACATGAGGTCGAGATTAAAAACTATGTTTGGAAAAAAATCAGAGGCAACGGCTGTTGAACCCGTGTCCCAATTTGTTGATGATAAAAAGAACGCTAGTGCAGAAGCTCGTCGTTGTACTATTGTTGCCAAAAGCTCGGTATTTAAGGGCGATATTGATGTAGAAGGCGATATACAGATTTGGGGCAAAGTGATTGGCAATATCCGGGTAAAAGAGGGCGCAATCCGCATTATGCACGCTGGACGGGTTGAAGGTGAACTTAGCGCGCCGGAAATCATTATTGATGGCGACGTTGAAGGAACCTGTTGTGCAGCGACGTTGGATATTCTTGAACATGGTGAGCTGCGTGGAATCAGTCGTTGCAGCAGTATGTCCATCAAACGTGGAGGCTTGTTTTTTGGGCAATCGGAACAGGTTGAAAACAAAACTGCATCCGAACGTGTTGTACCAATAAAAGATACCAACAATGATAAATCTAAAGATAAGGCCACGGTAAAAACAAGTGCCTGATAAACCGGGCCCGTGTGATATCTGATTCAGATCCTTCCAGCACGGGCCTTCCCTGTTAGCTTTTGACGAGTTGCTCTATTTTCTCTTTAGTTTTGTTTACTATAGCAATCTATCTATTTAATTGTTTTAATCACTCTAATTGAAGTATGTGGTTTGTTGCATGGTAAGTATCCTGTTTGTTAACTAATATTGGGAGAAGAAGAATATGATTGTGATGTTGGAGACAGACAGATTAATTATGCGTGCATGGAGAGAAGAAGACAGATTACCATTTTGCCATTTGAATAGTAACGCAGAAGTCATGGAATATTTTCCTGCCACTTTGACGGCGGAACAGAGTAATACGATGGTGGATACGATTATCCAGAGATTTGAGCAACAGGGAGGTTGGGGATTATGGGCTGTGGAGCTGAAAGAAACCGGGGATTTTATTGGTTTTGTTGGTTTGAATATTCCTGTGGCGGAATTACCGTTTTCACCTTGTGTTGAAATTGGATGGCGTCTTGATAAGCCATTTTGGGGTAAAGGTTATGCCAGTGAAGCTGCTCGTAAAGCTTTGGATTTTGCCTTTACCCAATTAAAACTTGAGGAAATAGTTGCATTTACGACAATTTCTAATTTGCGATCTCAAAAAGTTATGCAGCGGCTTGGCATGGTGAAAGATGAAAATACTTTCTTGCATCCTTCATTACCGAATGGGCACCTGCTTCATGAACATGTACTTTACCGGATTCGTCAATAATAGCGCTATTCTCTTTTCTGGTTTTCATTACTTTGATGTTTTATACTACAGTTGCATAGATATGTATCTTGGAAATTCAAATGAAATATGAATTAGCTGTTATGGCAGCCTTGACTAAACTAAATCATCCTAATACGCGTTCAATTGTAGAAGCGACGGGGATATCTGAACGTAAGGTGCAACAGGTTTTGCAAATATTGCAACAAGACTTAGAGGTAAAGATTAACCGTATTAGGAATGGGAAGGTCAGTTATTTTGAGGTTATTTCTTGGGGGATATTTGAAAGCGGTCAGGCGATTAATGGTAAACTGGTCAATTTGGATCTGGCTAAGTTTAAATACTCCCGTCAGCAAGAGAAAGATATTAGAAATCAAAAGAATAGAAAAACAATAATGACAACTTATAATGAAAAAAAACATTATTTTGACAGTGTAAAATTAAAAAACTATAGAGATAGTATGCGTCTCGAAGGAATGAATATTGTTATGAATAGTTTGCCTGAAACACCGAAAGAGCAAAAAAATCTTAAAGATAAACTAATTAGAAAATATAGTTTACAATGAGGTAATTATGATAGATAAATATGGAGCAGGGCAAGATCCCTACACATATCCGGATATAGATACACTTATTAATAAATTAGGTATTCGTGATCCTGTTGTGCTTGAGCAGGCGGAAAGGGAACTCACTGAACTTGCTATATTGAATATTTCATTCCAGGAACCACCTTACGATTTAGCCTTTTGGTGTCAACTTCATAAACAGATATTTTCTGATTTGTATGATTGGGCTGGTCAGCTAAGAATAATTGATATATCTAAAGGGGATACCCGTTTCTGTCATGCTAAATGTATTGAGATAGAAGGGAATAGGATATTTAATATGTTAGAGAATGAAAATTATCTTGAGGGATTACATCATCAGAAGCTTATTGAAAAACTTGCTGAATATTATGCAGAATTAAATGTGATTCATCCTTTTAGAGAAGGAAATGGGCGAACTCAGAGGTTGTTATTTGAATATATTGTTATAAACTGTGGGTATAAAATCTCTTTTGAATCTATAAATGCTAAGCAGTGGATTGACGCTAATATTTCTGCTTATCAATGTAACTATCAGCCATTAATAAAAATTTTTAAAAATTGTGTTTCTGTTTAATATTTTGGCTATTTTATTGATTATTTATGAGTATGATTTTAAGAAATAATAAACTTAAATAGGCAGAAAAATAGCTTTAATTATGTCCTTATATTGGTTGCTATTAGATTTACTTAGTGTGCTGGGCGATCAGTAATCATTAAAATAATTGAGCTGCGTAAAGATATATCATTATGAATGAGAGTGATAACCAGATGGTAAAGTGACAAGAATAAAACTATTCCTGTCACTTTTGCTTGTTATTGATTTATTTAAAAGCAAGCTATTGAGAAAAAAATACTATAAAGAGCTATTGGTCCGCATACTTGAGTACATTTGGTCAGAGGCTTATCGCTTTGCAAACAGATAGTTGCGAACGCCGAATTGGAGGAGAAGGTGGCAATACTTAACGCTAAAAGACAAGCTGATAACTTTTTCATAGTTGATACCTCATCAGGGGTTTATTGGAGCCAAATAATTTATCTGAGTTACTAATTATTGTTTAATAGTAGGTAATAAGTTCCTTTTTTGTATAATTTTTTGTTGTATCGTTGAAAATCTGTTGAAGTAACGCCGGTGGATTTGTGACGAAGGATGGGTAAATAATTGTTATTTATTAATAATGATGAATAATTCAATATTGATTTTTTGATATTCCATCTTTCAATATATTGTTTTTATTATTTTTTTAATGGAAATACATTCATTTCATATTAATATTGTGAAAGTTAAAATAAAAATTTTTTATCTGTATTATTGCATCCATATTTATAGGCAGGTGTTTCTGGATATAACATAAGTGAAACAGTAGATGTTTTAAGGTAATTTTATGATATTATTAATAAATAACTTTTTATATTTTTTGTCTTCAAAACTATTTATTAGTATTAATTGCTCAGTAATGGTTAGTCACTATTATCGATAAAAATAATTCATCATGATTTATTTAAGATCTACTATAGTTAAAGTGAATTATCAATGCATGATTTATGTGATTAAATCTATTGCATTAAATGATTTAGGCGGTAAATTTTTTGAAAAAATATTAATTATACCTAAGGAGAATCCATGAGTAATCTCATTCAAAACACTGCCTTAAAAGCCGCAAACGGTTGGTGGAAATGTGGCGATACCGGAATAATTTATCAATGGGGGTATAATCCGAATGGAGGAGCTGGAAGAATTACAATAACATATCCAATTCCTTTTCCCAATGTATGCTTATCTATGCAAGTTAGCGTGTATGCCAATGGAGTTCCTTCAGATAACTATTCAGTAGTTTACGGATTTAATTCTACCAACGCTACAATTGGGCGTGACCAATTAGGCTCATATTGGTTCGCAATAGGATATTAAGTAATATGTTATTACAGAGAAGAATTAATATATTTTAGCTTTGGAATTGAAGAGAAATTATATTGAAAGCTATTTAGTGAATTGCTCCCATAATATTGTATGTCAATCTATATATACATAGGGAGCAATTTTTATAAGATGCTCGTCGGGATTTAGATTAACCATTGTCCGCTATTATCTGGTTGGGTATGCGGGAGAAAAGACTACGATTGGAAATGGGGCACTTAAACATAATATTCATTGAGATAGATATTTTTACTGAGGGTTGTAAAGAGCTATTAAGTGATGATGAATATCATGAATTTCAGTAATACATTATAGATAATCTTACAGATGGAAATGTTTTCAACGTATTGTTGCGTAAGGGATGATACCATTTTTCTGAGACTTGCTTTTAACATATGACTATCTTCTGGAATAAGGATTCTATAATTATCGTTTACTACATGGTTTTAAGGTTAAGAATAATGGTCTAAATATAATGCACAGTGACGCGCATTTTGACTTACTATAACCAATTATTTGATTGTGAAATTGGAAAAGGTTACGAGTATGTGAAACTCGGAAAAGAGCTTCTTTTGACTGATAAAGAGATATAAATAGTTGTTTCTGTACTATAAAGTCAATCACATTGAAGCTAATATTATTTATTCTAGTTGAAATTTATAGAGTAAAATGAGGTAAATTGCCTCTTGATACTAACTCAGGAGGCTCAGAATTAATAATATAGATTAATAGAGAACGGTAAGTTATAAACCTTAGTCACGTTGGTGGATATAGCCATCTTTGGATTAGGGTTAATTGTTAACTCACTTGTCATTGTTAAATAATGCATATTTTAATGGCAAGAAAAGTTGAATAGCATATGAAATAATCACAAAAAGCAGTAAGATATATCAACCAATTAAAAATAAGAGATAAAGAATATTTAATCTTGAGCAGATTGGGCATGTGGTAAGAAATAGCATGCAGATTATTGCTGATGAGCTTAAGCTTAACCTTGCTGTAGGGGATATCTCTGATGATGATTACAGAATCCTTTCTCGCGGATATGGCGAACTAAACTGGGATGAATGTTTATCTAGGATAGGAAACAGAGAAGATAAATTTGAATTTTGCTTAAAGCTGGTAGAGTGTGGAAATGTACAAGGACCTCCTTCTGAGCTAGCTTTATGTACGTATTCCATTGATGAGGAAAGTTTTGAGATTCATATGATAGAGAACTTCTATCGTGATGATGCAAAACACCCTTTAAATGGGAAAATGTTTCAACTTACCCTGATGGCTGCTTATTATGGATTTAACATGATTAAGTGTAGTTACATTATGGAGGCTGATATTGATACGTTTGAAACAATATTCAAGATAATCAAAGATCGATGAAAAAAAGACTAGATACTAGGGTTTATAGGGATAGCATACGGAAATCAATAATTGTTAGTTTGTTTTTTGTGCAATGGAAAGCTTTTTTAATGTGAATATCCCTTATGGGCTCAAAGCTATTGGAGAGAAAATTTCTTAGGAGTCAGTCTGGAAAACCTAAACCATCACGGAGTTACAAAATACAGGTTGAATGGGCTGATTGGTCGCAGGCTAAACGTACAGTGCTTCGTAAAGAGCTGGAAGCCGCTCAGGAAGAAGCAAAGGATGCCCGGAAGAAAGGGCTCAAAGACAAAGCCCTGGTCTTTTTCATCGGTGAGCAAAGTGCCGATAACCACGAGATATTCTACGTTAGCGATTACCGGTTAATCTGTGCGATCATCGGGTATATCACTTACCCATAAGCTTAACAGTTAATGGTTTTCCCACGCAGAAAAGGCAAGTTCAAGGGAGGCTATAGCAAAAGTTTCCTTCGTTTCTTTTTATATATAAAAACAATAAAATATACTCGACTAGTTAATGCCCGTAGATCAAGATGAACTTGTGCCAGAGAGGAATGATGAATAGTAACCTAACGAAAATATGCTACAAGGGAGAGGCAGGTGAAAGCGATTTGAGAACTCTGGTAATTGATGAGATATTATATATTTCCTTACGCGATGTATTAGTCACTCTTAACAAAGAGAATAGAGAAATAAATGCTGACTATACCGTAAAATCAATGGTAGGGATCATCAGGGCTCAACTACAGGCGCTTGATCCTGACGAATATATGGCGATTGACGTCGAAAATGGAGTCTTTGAAGGGCAGAGAGAAATCTTTGTCACTCAACCCGGTTTGTATCGCGTAATGTCCAGTGATAGAAGTGCAGCAGGTAAACGCTTTCAGAAATGGTTATTTCATGAAGTAATACCATCCTTGACTAAACATGGTGTTTACCCCCCTCCGCCAGAAGCTAAAGGTTCTGCTTTTGCTCAAATGGCAGAAATGCTTGCTCAAAATTCCAGAATGCTTGCTGACGCTATTCACAAACATGAAAAATTAGCTGAAGATGTGTCTCAGGTAAAAGGTAAGGTTGCTGATGTTGAAAGCCGATTGGAAATTTTAGAATCCGGTTCATCACATCTTACAGAGGATGTACAAACCCTCAAAGATCGACTCGTTTTTTTAGATATTTGCCTAGAAGAAAAACACGTTCCAGAAACGCTGGCCTGGTGTGAAAATATTTCCATGAAAAATAACAGAAAGGTAGTTCGTGGAGATAGCAGAGAAAATTCATTATTTACGACGCAGACTATTGATGAAGCCATCTCTATAATGAATGACAACGGCAGGATATCATCAAAATAACTCTAATTTAATTTACCTACACTTAACCATTACCTTTTCATTGGATGAGAAGGTAATGGAGCGACCTTATATACCCGTGCTCATTGAAACTGCTTGATTTTCGCCCAAATGAGGTTCATGGTATCCGTCATGAAAATATTCATTACCGATGAACAAAAAGCCGAACTTGAACACCTCCATCACACCTGCCGTGATAAGCGGGAGTGTGATCGCATCAAAGCGGTCCTGCTGGCCTCTGAGGGCTGGAGTTCTGTCATGATCGCTCAGGCCCTGCGCCTGCATGAAATGACCGTTAATCGTCATATCAGCGATTACCTTAATCACCGCAAACTCAAGCCCGACAATGGCGGCTCTCAGAGCCACCTCAGCGAAACACAGACGCAGGAACTTATCGCTTATCTGACCGCGAATCTTCTGCCTACCACACAGGCGGTTATCCACCTTGTCAAAGAAGCGTGGAATATCAGTTACACCGTTCCCGGCATGAATAAATGGCTGCACCATAATGGATTCAGTTATAAAAAACCGACCGGCGTACCACACAAGTTCAACGCGGAACAGCAGCGGGCCTTTATAGAAACCTACGGGAAACTCAAGCAGGAAGCCGGAGACAATGAGCCCATCCTGTTCATTGATGGCGTCCATCCTACTCAGGGGACGAAACTGGCTTATGGCTGGATGCGTAAAGGCCAGAAAATCGTAGTGAAAACCACAGGAAGCCGTACCCGTCTGAACCTGATGGGAGCCCTGAATCTGGCCGATATCAGTAAAACAGTCGTACGCGAATATGACCGTATCGACAGTTATCACATCGCAGAATTTTTCATTGCGCTGCGTGAAACCTATCCGGTCAGTCAGAAGGTTCATATTATCCGTGACGGAGCCGGTTACCATCGAAGTGAGCTGGTGAAAGACTGGGCTTATGTGATGAATATTGAGCTTCATTACTTACCGCCATATAGCCCGAATCTGAACCCGATAGAAAGGCTGTGGAAAGTGATGAATGAAACAGTCAGAAATAATTGTTACTTCGCCTCGGCGGCCTTGTTCAGGCAGGAGATACATCGCTTTTTTACGGAAATATTACCGGAACTTGCCGGGAGGCTGTCGTGCCGTATTAATGACAATTTCCAAATTCTGAATCCTGCATCTTCAAGTTAAGCGAGTATATATGTCTATTTATGCAAAGATATGGATGTATTACTTACTACAAGCTCTTCTTTCATTAGATCACCCTTTCTTTAATCGTAACATTCCCACCTAAAATGCAAATAACAACTGGATAGATACAAATCCAAAACTATCAGTTAGTTAGAGAAAATGACTTATCTTCGCTCATATCTAAAACCAATGAACTTACACTGGTCTTACGAGGTTGGATAAGTTACTTTCGATACACAGAAGTGAAAGGGGGGTTGGAGGAACTGCATAGCGGGATTAATCGTAAACTGCGTTGCCTCCTGTGGCGACAATGGAAGCGTGCTTACATCCGAGCCAGGATGTTAATGTTTGCAGGATGAAATGAAGAACGCGCGTGGAAATCAGCTTGCAACCAGCGTGGTGCGTGGTGGAACTCAGGCGCTAGCCATATGAACCAAGCAATAAAGACAGTGTTGTTCAGAAGGTGGGGCTTAATATCACTGTTGGAGCCGCAACGGCAGTTCCAGTATTAACATGAAGGCCATATATGGAACCGTACGTACGTTACTGTGAGAGGACGGCGGGAGTGATCCCGCTTCCTACTTGATCTTGCCATAGCCGGGTTTCCATAGAGTTTTAGGCACCTCAAAAACACGAGGTGCCTAAGATTGTTGGATTTGATAGGGTGACATCAGACTACGCAGGACATAAAAAAGCCCATAACTCGTTGTGACTACGGGCTTTTCTGTCTTTTTTGGATTGGTTTAGAACCAAATTTGGTGGAGCTGGCGGGAGTTGAACCCGCGTTAATTGTTTTACATCTTATTGTTATAAATAATATTTTTATGAAATATCTTTGCCGCGTATTCTTTGTAGTTCCTTTCATGTCCTACTACTGGCCTGTTTAGGTTTGTATGTGCTGTTATCATATTCCTTCAGATATGAGCCATAATGTCTGAAAAGCATCTCTGGGCCTTTATGCCCCATTTGAGCGGCAAGCCAGAAAAGATTAACCCCTTGGCTGATGTGCTTTGTTGCAAATGTGTGCCTTGTTTGATAAGGGTTGCGATACCGAATTCCCGCCTTTTTTAGTGTGGGTACCCAGGCTTTTTTACGAATGGCATCTGCACCTGCCCAAGCCTCACCTTTTTTGGGGTCCTCAAAGACCACTTCGCCTTTCATAAAAGTGAATGCCTTCTGATTTAATAGGGCTGACATAGCGTTAGTGTCCAGTTCAACTTTTCTGGTACCGGCTTTTGTCTTTGTTCCTTTTATTATTCCTACTACTCGTGCCGATTGGACATGTACGGTTTTGCCAATGAAGTCGATATCTTGCCATCGAAGCGCGCATAACTCGGAGCTTCTAAGCCCTGTATGTATCGCAAAAAGGAATAAATTTTCCCATTGTTTTTGTTTATTGCCTGCTGCTGACAGTAATGCAGTAACCTCGTTAGGAGATAGAGGGTCAACAATATATTCGTTATCGTTTTCTATTCGTTCAGTTTGATACCGTGATGCTGTGACTAAATTCACAGGATTCATACTAATCAGGCAATCAGTAACTGCTTCATCTATGGCGCTTCGTAAAAATGACAGATTGTTCCTGATTGTTTTCAGAGCAGTTGATCGTTTTTGAATCCAAGTTTTTAATATTGCTGGTGTTAGCTCTACAACGGGAATTTTATGTAATTCAGATAGAGCAGTTTTACATTTTTTATATCCATTAATTGTGGATGGTGATAAATTGCGGGTTTCACAGATTTTTAAATACTCATCTAAATAATCTTTTATTGTTTTGCCTTTATTGACATTTCCGAATATTTTTAAACGTATTGGGTTCGTATATCTAACGCAATAAGCGAGTTAATAGATCGAGATATTCATATTCTTGATACTAGTGAATTAAGCGTTGAGCAGATATGTGCTATCAGTGAAACTCATAAACGCAGGTATCCGAATCTGAAAGGAATTTTTGTTGATTATCTGGGATTGATAGAAAAGCCCAAAGCCGAACGTAATGATCTTGCTATCGCTCAAATATCTAGGGTCCTCAAAGGACTGGCTAAACGACTGCATACACCAGTTACCGCATTGAGTCAGTTATCAAGAGAAGTTGATAAGCGGCCAATGCATCAACGTCGTCCTGTTGCGGCTGATTTAAGAGATTCAGGTAGCTTAGAGCAAGATGCAGACAGGATTATTTTTACTTACCGGGATGTTGTTTATAGCCCACGAAGTCCAGCCAGAAATTATGCTGAGATTATTTTGGATAAAAATCGTCACGGTGAAACCGGAACGATATTCCAGGAATTTAAAAACGGGCATTACTTACCAACTGATCAAATTGTTGCTGCTGAAATATGTCGTACACAGCAACAGACTAAACAAAAAGAGCGCCGATACGCGGACAAAGCATTTTAACTAAAGACCAAAAGAGGCAGACCAATATGACCATAAACAGTAAACTGATTTTATTAGATAATTGGGGTATTTACAGATTATTGACAAAGTGCTGGTTTTTTATCCGGCACTTTGCTTTAATCAAATTCCGTTTACCCGACGGAGCTTGCCGCCATGTTAAGAATCCCCCCTCCCCAGACGTTTCCCCCCGAAACGCTCTCACTCGATGACCTCGTGCCTCAAAATCACCTAGTTCGCAAAGTCGATGCCGCCGTTGATTTCGAATTTATCCGGGACTTAGTTGCCCCTTTGTATTGCCACAATAATGGCCGCCCGGCGATAGACCCGGTTATGCTGATTAAGATGATGTTACTGATGTACTTATTTGGCATCCCCAGCGAACGCCGGCTGGTGCAGGAAATTCAGGTCAATATGGCCTACCGCTGGTTTTTGCGGCTCGGGCTGACAGAGAAAGTCCCCGATGCCTCCACGCTCAGCCAGAATCGGCGGCGCCGATTCAACCATTCCGATGTGTTCCAGCACATTTTCGACAACATTGTCGAACAGGCTATCGGTAGAGGTTTTGTCGGCGGCCGGGAACTTTATACAGACAGCACTCATCTGAAAGCCAGTGCCAATCCCCATAAATCCGACAGTATTCTGCGTCCCGTTCCTCCGGGCGCTTATCTGGACGAGTTGGAAAAAGCAGTGAATGAAGACCGGGCTAAGTCCGGAAAAAAAGCCTGAAGCCAGCCCATAAGGAACGGCAAAGACAGACCAAAGTCAGTACGACTGACCCGGAAAGCGGGTTTATGCACCGGACGAACAAACCCAAAGGATTCTTCTATCTCGACCACCGTACCGTGGATGGAAAAGCCAATATTATTCTGGATACCTATGCCACAGCGGGCAATGTCCACGACAGCCAGCCTTTGATAGGGCGTCTGACGCGTCAGTTGGATCGTTTTCCGCTTAATCTGGTCGCCATCGTACTGGATGCAGGCTATTTTACGGCCCCAGTTTGCCACCTGACCCTGGAGCTGGGTCTGACACCGGTCATCAGTTATCGGCGCCCAAACAAAGGGCCGAATCTCTTTCAAAAGAAACAATTTATTTATGATCCGCAACAGGATTGCTATGTTTGCCCGCAGGGCGAAAAGCTGATTTATACCACCACAAGTCGTCAGGGATACCGTTATTACCGGACGGCGGCGGGTATTTGCCAGAATTGCCCGCTGCGGGCGGCCTGTACCCGGGCGAAAAAGGGAAAAACCATCACACGGCATATCTGGGAAACGGGCAAAGAAAAGGCCAGAGAAATCCGTTTGAGTCCGTGAGGTAAAAAGGTGCACAAGCGGCGAAAAGAAACGATAGAACGGAGTTTTGCGGATGCGAAGCAGCATCATGGGCATCGTTATGCCCTTTTTCGCGGGTTGCGGAAAGTTCAGATACAATGCCTGTTGGCGGCAACAGCACAAAATATCAAGAAGATAGCTTTACTGGTGGCGGCACTTTATTGGTTTTATCTGTGGTTTACCCGTGAATGTATTGGGGCAGAAAGCCAATCCTGTGCAGGAAAAGGGCGTATCGGGGATCTATAAGGAAAAATCGGAAGATAATGAGTGATAACGACAAACCCCGTTACTTTCAACGAGGTTTGTCAGCAGTCTGGGTATTTATTAATTATCCCATTTTGGTGTAGTGCCGAAAACATCGCTATCTTACAAAGTTAGACTTGAAAGCTAGTCGATTCAATGTAAACGCCAGCAGGATGCTGGCTTTACCAAAATAGAATTGCTGGTGGATAACTAAGAGCTGGAGATGCTGAAGCTCAATTGTACTCTTCGAAGATCGGATAGGGAATCTTACAAAGTTAATGAATACCTCACTATGCTGATTAGGATGGATGATCATTCATGAAAAAAGTAGGTAGTTCAGTTGCATAAACAGCAAAGTGAAAAGTGTGTGGGAAAGCCTTTTTGTAGCTGAATATTGTTTTTCTAGTGAAGTGGCCTGCTGGAACACACTGGGATGGTATAAGAGTTGAAGTTGTATTTGTAACGTACAAATTACATATTAAGTATATTGCTTGCGTTCAAAACGAAAAAAAAATACCATAAAATCTGCTTAACGCAATCAGGGTATCTAAATGAGCATTAACGACACACAAAGTGATATTACCGATTTGATAATAAACGCTTTCAGGCGTGATTTTTGGCTTAACGTACAAGATGAATTATATGCTAAGTATGCCGCAGCACAGGAAGTAACTATAGGCGATATATTAAAACTTGGTGAGCCGGAGCAACGTAGATTTAGGCCTCAGGCTAGGCACTATGGCCTTAACTCAGCTTTGAGGGAAGCTGCAAGTCGTTCAGGTTATCTTTGTTACGATGCTGATACATTCCCGAAAGGGGAGCATTATATTATTATTGATTCAGAAGGTGTTAAAATTAGCCGTATTGGGTTAAATCACGATGAGCGCCACATAAGGGGCGCGAAACATCGTTCATTGATAGCCCAATTGAATGAAAAATTTGAAGGCTATACTCCAGATCTTTTTAGAGAAGAAGATAGTAAACATCATAATGACATTGATACGTTAGGTGTGTTGTTAATAAATATTAATCCACCATATCATGAATCTCAGGCCAGCATGATGGATTTAAGGATTGTGGTTCCTTTTACCAATATGAAAGGTTTTCACTATAATAAATCTGTAACGGAGCTTTTTGCGCTCTATACTGGAGAGAAAAAGATAGTCATTCCTGATATGGTTTTACCTAAGCTCAAGAAGCGCCTGAAGGATCAGGAAAAATAGAATAGGTGAGACATTATGAGAGTGGGAATTTCTGGTTTCCAATCTGAAAGGTTGACACAGATAAGAGAAGCGAGGGGATTATCGAAAATTAACCTTGGTAGGTTAGTGGATCGTTCGCCATCAACTATTACCAAATGGGAAAACGGTAATCATTCCCCCGATGCAGAAGTATTGCATAGCTTAAGTCAGATTCTTAATTGCCCGGTAAGTTGGTTCACAAAGCCTATTGTTAAGTACGAAAAAAAACCAGTATTCTTCCGAACACTTTCAACCACGGCAAAAGACTTATGTATTGCTTCAGAGCGATACATGGGATGGTTTCAAGAGTTATCATGTAAGATGCAAGAATATCTTGATTATCCAGAAGTTAACATTCCTCATCTTAGCGTAAAGGATTACAGAGCGATAGATGATCAGTTGATTGAAAGAATGGCTTTTGAGTGTAGGAAAGCTTGGGGATTAGGTATTGCACCGATAGATGATCTATTGCTTGTAATGGAGAATGCGGGGATAGTCTGTTCCAGATTTGAACAAGGTAGTTCTGTAATGGATGGCTATTCTCAATGGAATGATTTAGATAATAGACCGTATGTGGTTTTAGCTAGTGACAAAGATAACTATTATCGTAGTCGATTTGATGCTGCTCATGAATTAGGTCATATAGTCTTACATCGATATATAAATAAATTTGATACTATTAATTTTAATCCAATAGAAGAGCAAGCACATAAGTTTGCGTCGAGTTTCATGTTGCCGGAAGAGTCATTTTCTGTAGAGCTTCCGCCATATCCTACATTACAGAATTTCATATCTTTAAAAAATCGCTGGGGGATGTCGGCACAATCTATGATCCTTAGAGCGAGAAATTTAGAGTTAATATCTTCTCTGGAATATCAGAGGTTATATAAAAATATTTCTGCTAGAGGTTGGCGAAAAGGAGAGCCGCTTGATGATCTTAGAAAACCAGAGTCGGTTCGTTTGTTACCTAGGTGCTTGAACCTATTATTAGATTCTGGAACTTTTAGTAAAAAAACACTTCTTGAGGAATTTGGTTTCCCAAAAGGAGATTTAGAGGATTTATGTTCAGTTCCTAAGGGATTTTTGTCAGAATCACAGGTACTTGATTTTCAATCCAGAATACAATTGAAGAGTAGTATTAATATATCTACGACACAACAAGATACAAACGTCGTTAACTTATTTAATAAAAAGTAAAATTGGGAATTAATACTAACACCTGTTATTCTATTCGTATCGGCCTGAACATCCGATAACCTAAACAAAAGCTGCTGTGTCATAACTTTGAGGATAAGTGATGACGCAGCATAGTTTTATCAAAATCTCGAATGACACCCTGAGACCGGCGACTCCCATAGCCAGGGAATACCTGCACTTCAAAGTGAAGTGTGGCGATGTGCTTTATGCGGATTTTAAGAAAGCACGTAACCCGCGTTTCCATCGTAAATATTTTGCCCTTCTGAATCTTGGCTATGAATACTGGCAACCTACTGGAGGCACTATTTCCCCGAAAGAGAAAGCGCTTGTGCGTGGCTACGTACAATTTCTTGCACACTTCGCGGGCAGTGAAGATGTCTTACAATCCGCTGCGGATGAATATCTTGCTGGCATATCCAAAAACCGAGCCCAGAACATTACTGCCACTAAATCCTTTGATACCTTTCGGCGCTGGGCAACAGTGGAGTCAGGGCACTATGACACTTACGAGATGCCTAACGGAAGTCTATATCGTGAACCTCGTTCAATCAGCTTTGCTAAAATGGAAGAGCTGGAATTTCAGGAGCTTTATAAAGCCACATTAAACGTGCTTTGGAACTTTATATTGTATTGCAATTTCCCGACTAGAGAAGCTGCTGAGAATGTCGCCTCTCAGCTGTTCGATTTTATTTAATGCAGAGCGAGACTGATGACCAAAAGTGAAAAAGGAAGTTGAAGAGGTACGGCTATGTCGGGTGTGATGTTTCCAACGGATGGGCTACAGTTGAGCCAATCACAAGAAATCTGGTTGCAGGATTGGTTATCTAAGTTTGGCGCGTGGGTTTACTCTGGCAGGTTTGATAAACGTCAGAGCAGTATGATTGCTGAGTTTATGGCGACAGTAGAGCGAGAGGTTATCCAGAACGTCCGATATGTAATGATGATGATGGTATGTTAATCGCTAGGGTAGTAGACCATATTTACCATATTGATCGGGTTGCATTTGGGATGTTGCTTAGTCGATATGTTTATTGTGTATCTGATAGAGCAATTGCTAGGCATTATCATGCAACGGTTCAGCCAAGAATTATGATCCGCAGAAATGGTATGTTGCGTAAGCGAAAGCCATCAATGTCAACTTGTCGGCGTGAGGTTGAGGAAATATTAAGAACAACGGAATATTTGATTTATCAACCATTGCAAGATGCCTTTATAAGACGGGAACAGGAAAGAAAATCAAAACTTTTGTCACGAACGTGTTGACATCTTTGAACTTATGAGCCACCATTTTAGTATATGTTGCGATAGTAGCATTCGTGACTGATAGCCTCGCCCAGTGCGGGGTTTTTTATTGCCTGAAATCCAGATAAAACTTGCTGTTGTCATCGGTCAGAGTTACATGTGTGTCTATGCACATTAACTGACCAAAGGTTTAAATTATCATGCTAAAACATGAAGATATGACAACAATAGCCTCATGTGTTTTAGAAACCGTACCGATGTATGACTGGGTTTCTATTCCTGATGTTTCAACTCTGACGGGGCTATCAACGCCGCGTTGCCAATTACTTTTAACTCAATTTTGTCTGGCTGGATTGATGGAAAGCCGGGACAACGACACCTTTTTCAAGCGTTGCCCCTGATGGGGTAACTTCTTAAGCGGTGAAATGGACGGCTGGTGGAGTTGACAACACCAGCCATTCGCCTGTTCTGTGCTAACCAGAGAGTAAGCCAGTATCGATTTATGGAAAATATTGTGAATTTAAGTGATATCACATTAATTAATGACGACTCTCTACGATTTATCAAAATGTTACCAGACAACTGCATAGACTTAATTGCCACTGATCCGCCCTATTTTCGGGTAAAAGAGTGTGGTTGGGACAGACAATGGGAGGATGTAACGGTTTATCTTGCATGGCTGGATGAAGTACTGACTGAATTCTGGCGTGTGCTGAAACCCAACGGCAGTTTGTATATGTTTTGTGGTTCGCGTCTGGCGTCTGATACGGAAATCCTTGTTCGTGAACGGTTCAATGTGCTTAACCACATTATCTGGGCAAAACCTTCTGGTCCGTGGCGCAGACAGAATAAAGAAAGTTTAAGGGCTTATTTCCCTGCTACTGAACGGATCATATTTGCTGAACATTATCAGGGGCCTTATCAACCCAAAGGTGATGGGTATTTCCATCAGTGCCGCGAACTTAAGCAATATGTCTTTAAACCGCTTGTGGACTACTTTCGCAACGCACGGAAGGCGTTAGGTGTCACAGCAAAAGAAATTCATAAGGCAACGGGAAAGCAGATGGCCAGCCACTGGTTCAGCGATAGTCAATGGCAATTACCCAATGAAGTAGACTACCAAAAACTGGAGGTACTGTTTGCCCGAATAGCCAAAGAAAAACACCAGAACGGAGAATTAAACAGGTTGTATCATGAGTTAGTAGAATCTCATCTTACTTTATCACGCCAGTATGAAGAATTGAGTCGGGAATATGGGCTGCTGCGTCGCCCGTTTTCTGTAACTGTTGATGTTCCCTATACCGATGTATGGATGTTTCCCTCTGTTCAGTATTACCCTGGCAAACACCCTTGTGAAAAGCCAGCCGATTTGATGGCACATATTATCCAGTCTAGCAGCCGGGAAGGAGATCTAGTGGCAGATTTCTTTATGGGATCGGGTGCAACACTAAAAGCAGCACTAAAGCTGAATCGTCGTGTCTTGGGTGTAGAATTAGAAGAAGAATACTTTAATCAAACTAAGCAGGAAATTGGGGCGATGATATGAATAACTACCTCGCTGCGGTGAGGGGTTATTTGAGTTTCTCTCATTAGTTGTTATGGCGAAATAATGAATTGTTGGATAGTATTTGGCGGATTTCATCGTCAGAAAGTGGTAGTAATCGCGGTGAACAGAGATTAACGTTTTGACTTGAAGTAATTCTCTTAGCGAGATCTATATAAGCTCTGAATTCAACTTGACTGTGTCCACCTTCATTCATTTCCATCGGCTGAATAATCACATGATGGTTTGATAAAAAAAAGTTATACCAAGTATTTTTCCTCACTTTTTTTATTAGTTTTTTAAGCAAAAACATTGCAGGTATCATTTGCCCTAGCAATAAACGAGATGTAGTAAAGGGAGTGTCGGGGGTACCAGAGACTTCTTTACCAGTACTGACGTTGCGAACAACAATTTTATTAATATATAGTCGTATGTAAATTAAGCTCATAAAAATGTGTATGTCAGGTAATGCAAATTTGTTATAAGTATACGTTCTTCTCTTAATACAGTGAAGTCTGATTCTCACTGAGTCTTTTAAATCAATACCGGGCAAATCAGCCCAAACAATTAAATTAACTAAATGATCACCCCATCAGTAGGATGGAATTATGCGTATGGACAAATACACCAGCCCCATTGCATATACTTGGGGCGCTTTTACAGCAATGCTTGGCGCTCTGTCGCTGAACGACTGGGCCATCATTATTGGCATTATCTGCACTGTTGGTACCTTTGGGGTCAACTGGTACTACAAGCATCGGGAGTTTAGCCGCAATGACAAAGACCAGTAAATTAAGTGCTGCGGTTATCGGTCTGGCTCTCTCTGGTGCAGGTGCTATGGCGATACTGTCTCAGTTTTTGGACGAGAAAGAGGGTAACCGGTTATCAACGTATCAGGATGTGGGTGGAGTCTGGACAATCTGCCGAGGTGTGACTCGGATTGATGGAGCTCCCGTTCGTCAAGGGATGAGGTTAATACTGAATCAGTGCCGTGACCTCAATGCACAAGAAGCAAAGCAGGCCATCGCATGGGTAAAACGCAATGTGCGGGTGCCATTAACTGAACCTCAGATAGCAGGTATTGCCAGCTTTTGCCCGTATAACATTGGCCCATCGAAATGCTTCTCTTCCACGTTCTATCGAAAGCTGAATGCCGGAGATAAGAAAGGTGCTTGTGCTGAGGTAAAGCGTTGGGTATTTGACGATGGTCGAGATTGCCGACAAACCAAAGGGCAGGCAAGCGGCTGTTATGGTCAGGTTGAGCGACGCGCCCAGGAATCGGAATTAACTTGCTGGGGGTTGGATGAATAGACATTCGTTGGCCGGAAGATTGTTTCTGTTTGGTTTTGTTCTTACTTTGATAGGTAAAGATGGATGGGGTTGGTTTCTGGGGCGTTGTTGCTATGAAATTTAGCTTTCATTACTACACGATACTAGCGTTGATCCTTATTTCATTGACAGCGTATTGTTATCACTCTGAGTTACAGAAAGAACGGCATATTGCAAAACAGTGGCAATCAGAAATCCAACAACTTACGGACACACTTAATTATCAAAACTCACATATCACAATGTTGAACGAACTAGATATTAAACACACACGAGAACTTGCTAATGCTAAATCTGAAATTGATGGCCTTCGTGATGATGTTGCCGCTGGTCGTCGTCGGTTGCGCATCGCGGCCACCTGTCCCGTGTGTGAGGCCACTACCTCCGGCGGCGTGGGCACTACAACCACAGTCGAACTCACTGGAGAAACTGGATCAACTGTTCTTGATATCCGAGAAGGCATCATCAATGACCGAGCAAAATTAAGATATTTGCAGGATTACATAAAAACTGAATGTTACAAGGTGACAAAATGAAAACAGAAGTTGATCTGATTTACTTCGAGAAAGACAGGGAAACGCAAACACGACTCAGTAAATACTATGTATAGCACAACAATTCAGAGACGATCCTTGATCAAACGCTTATCATCAGCAAAGGCGAATTCGGTAAATACATTGCAAAAATGGCGTTTACTAATGTCCCTAAACTGAAATCAGAGAAAGAGACAGCAATTAAAACTGGCGGACTGGATGAAACGTATGAGTGAAGTGATAAAAGAACACTGGCAGGATAAGATACCGCATCCAGAGGCAGCTCCTTCTAATTGAGGAATAGAACACATTGCCACCTCAGAGCAAATGATACTGGGGTGGCTGGAGTATGTTAGGGGGCAGTGCATTAACTGGGTATTGGAATTTTTTCTTAAAATCGGCTTTACGTCAGAGGACGAAGAAAAAAATAGTGCTATATATTTAGTTAGCGTTTAAAGTTCCTGGCCTCAAAAACGGTTACATTAACACCTTGGAAAGAAAGACAAGATAATGAAAGACATAGACGTGCGGCGTGCTGTTCATTCTAAGATACTGAAGGAGCATCACAAAGATCCAGATACATTGATTATTGACGAGTTTACAATGAGTCTCGGAGCAAGCCGTGCTGATATTACGGTGATTAATGGACTTATGCATGGTTATGAAATCAAAAGTAAAAGTGATAACTTGCTCCGTTTACCATTACAGATTCAATATTATTCATCGGTTATGGATAAGGTAACTCTTGTTGTTTCTGAAACTCACTCTAAGCCAGCAATGGAGATTATTCCTGATTGGTGGGGAGTTAAGATAGTAATGCAAGGTACAAGAAATGGTATACATTTACATACTGAGCGCCACAATCGCCTTAATCCGTCTATAGATAAAGTATCCCTTTCTATGTTGCTATGGAAAGAGGAAATGCTGGAAATTTTCTCTGATTTAGGTAAAGACCGTGGTCTAAAAAGCAAACCACGGCGTGTGTTATGGAATAAATTAGCAGAAACTGTAGATACAGATGAGCTTCGTGATTTGGTCAGGAAAAAGCTTAAAGCCCGTACAAATTGGAGAGCTGAGAGACTACCTTAGTAATATGGTGGTTTTGTCCAATTCTCCTCCAAACTTCTGGACTGCCAAACTTGTGATTTCCCTCAGGATCTTGAAGGTATTGCGTGTATTCTCTCGCGTAATTATCAATATCTTTATCACCCGTAGAGAATGAATTTCCTGAGTATTCAGGGTGGGTCACAATTGCTTTACTATGAGCGCCATACTGTTCATAGCCATATCGATTCGCAACTTGCCCTCTAAATACTAAAAAATCACTATCGGCAGTATATCGAACACTGGCGGTAACACTGGGGAATCGAGTTGCAAGGCGAGAATAATCAGGGTGCTGTATACCATAGTCACTATAAATGACGTTTCTTAATAACTGTCCGCTAGAGTGAAGAGCTTGCCACAATGTCCATTCCAAGCGAGTTTGAGAGTAAGTTCCTAATGATATGCCGCTCAAATCAATAGGGAAAGATCCTGATGCTAATGATATAGAACGGAATCTCTGGAGGTTGCTAAAGTTATTAATCAAGCCCAACGCAAGTATTTTGCTATGCCCTGAGCTGACATCACTTTCTGATAGCATATCTCGTAGATCGATAATTACATCAATATGCTCAGGGGTAATTTGTAATTCATGGATATAATCAGTAATTAGCTGAGGATTGACTAAATCAGTGGTTGTTAATCTGAAGCAAATTTCGCTCTGCACAAGGGTGCTGATAGATTGTTTATAATCAACTGATCTGGTCGGAGATGTTACCGGAATCACTCTAAACCCAGCGTTTCTTGCTTGGATTATCGCATTTTCAATTGGATATGTGTCTGTTGAAGCAATAAATTGCTCTTCGATTAAAATCCCATCTAAAAATACTATAGGAATACCATCACACCCAGAAAGAATTTTTCTCTCAAACCCATTTAACATTTCATTATATGTTTTATCTGGGATATCTGTGTCAGGGTCTATGGGAACTGGCTCAATTTCTAATAGAGGAATAATCTTTGATTTCGTAAAAGTGTCGAGTTGATTTAATGCATTAAATTCAGCTCTTTTGGTCTTTAAGATAGGGATATATGAAATTGTTTCAAGCACTGTTTATCTCCTAATTTTGATAAGGTTAAAGAATAGACAGTCTATTACCTTTCGTTAGATAACACATAGAGAGCTGGATCGTATATTCTTAATATAGATGAAGATATGAATTAATAATCGTGATGTTATTCATGTTTCCTCACTAACATAATTTTCTAACGATAAATTCTTATTTCTGTGTCCATTCCCTGAGTAGCTACAGGAATATCCCCATGCCATCACATCTCGTGGTGGCGTTTTGTATCCATCGCGTACTAGTGATAATACTGATGTATAATCCTCCCATGTAAGGAGGAAGTGATGTTAAAAATATTCAATTGTGTAAAACTTATCGGATTGCTGATTGTTTTTATTTTACCTTGTATTGGGTACTCGGAAACCCAATACGCAGATCCTATGACAACATGTCTAAATGATTATGTTCTTCCTAAATTATCAGCAGACATACTGCCTGAGAAGTTAGTGAGTGATGCTTTTATTACGTGTAAATCTCAGGTTGATGAGTGGCTTAAGCCTTTTGAGGCTATTGATAAACGTGAAGAAAACTATAAATCTATGCATGATTTTTATGTTCGAATGGTAAATATCAGACGGAAAGCCGAATTAAGCAATAACTGAGTGATGATTCTTTGTTATTGAGTAAATATTGCATGTTGACCACCTTTCACGGTGGTTTTTTATTTTAAGGTAAAGAGATGGCAAAAAATACTGACTGGGAGGGAATAGAGCGTGATTACCGTTTTGGCCTTCTCTCAATCAGGGAGATTGCCAAACAACACGGTATTAGTGATGCAGCGATTCGAAAGAGAGCGAAAACTGAGGGATGGGTTCGCACTATTGTTGAAAGTACGCAGTGCGAACCTGATGTGAACCAGGCGCAAAGTCAGGTAGCAAGTAGTACCAGTAATATCTTGGAGTCTGAAAAGTTCGCAGAAAGTTCGCAGGGAACCGCAGGGATTCTAAAGCCGCAATACGAACAGTTTGCTCAGAACATAGCTGCGGGTATGCCGATGAAAGAAGCGGCAATCTGTGCGGGTTATTCTCCCTCTCGCGCTGATTCTCAATCATCCATATTGATACGTAGACCGGAAATCAAAGCCCGCATTCGAGAACTGAGAAACGAAGCGGCGCTCCTTGTTTCATTCAATGCTGGACACTTGGCTGAGTTGTCGTTTCGTGCAGGGAAGGAAGCGTTAGCAGATAAAAAGTTTGGGCAAGTTGCGCTGAATATTAAGAACGCTGCGCAGCTTACAGGTATCGACATGAGCAGCAATAAGACTGAGGTCAATGTCGATCTTGCTGGACTGAGTTACGGAAAAGTCTGCATTGTGACCCCTGCGAATTGCCCGGCTGATGTGTGGGCTTCTCACATGGAGAAGCTCCGCGAGGGAAAACAGATAGCCCGGTCATAATTGATGGTGTTCTGTACGCCTTTAGTAGTGACTGGGCGACAGAGGTTTTATATGACCGTGCATTAGGTTCTGTCCGTTGGCGTTGGACGTATGGCGGGCGGGGTGGCGGTAAATCGGTAGAGATTGCCCGTGCGCTGGTATTGTTGGGCGCAATAGAGCCAATGATTATTCTCTGCGCGCGCGAATTCCAAAACTCTATTAACGATTCCGTCCTTGCCCTGCTTGAGGCTCAAATCATTGATCTTGGGCTGTCCCACTTCTACAAAGTCAAGAACAACGAGATAGAAGGTCGGAATGGCACTCGTTTCACGTTTAAAGGTCTTCGAAACAACATTCAAAGCATCAAGTCGATGCATGGCATTAAGATCTGTTGGGTAGAGGAAGCTCAAACGGTATCACAAGATAGTTGGGATATCCTCGGTCCGACAGTTCGCGCCAATAAATCCGAAGTCTGGGTTTCTTTTAATCCTCGCGAAGAGGAAGACCCGACATATAAACTGATGACCCGGCATCAGGAAGATCCGCCCGATGGTGGCGTGATTATCCGCAAAGTTAACTATTGCGATAACGCCTTTTTCCCTGACGTACTCCGGCAGGAAATGGAATACTGCATCCGATCCCCTTTGGGAAGGGTTAGGGCAGCGCTACAAATTATATTACCTTTTCCCAAGAGAGGTGACTCCATGACGTACAAGCAACGCAATATCAAAGTTGAATTTCAGCTAGTTGACGGCAAGACATTTGATGATAGCGGTAACAATATACTGACTATCGAAAATGCACGCGCTTATGTCAACATAGCGGCGTGGGGCGGCATATCAGGGACACAAATAACATTACAAATCTGGGGGTTAACAACCAGTCAAATGGCAACGTTGAGCTATCGCGGGATCTGGATTGGTAGTGCAAAATTCAACTTAATGCGTGTATGGGCGGATGGTAATGCCATATTCGAGGGTTTTATCAGTGATGCTTATGCAGATTTTAATCAGTTACCTGATGCCCCTGACGATAACAGCCAGTGTGATGTTTGGCCTAAGAACAAAGGAAGTTGAACCGCTCACTGCATCGGGAGATGTGGATATTGTCGATATTATTACTGCAATGGCTAAAAAAGCCGATCTAACGGTTGAAAATTATGGCGCCAAAGGTGTTATCTCAAATCCTAATTTTACTGGAAATGTTGTTAATCAAATCCAGCAAGCCGCAAATGCGTTAGATATAGATACTGACTTCGGGATTGATAAAGTGACTATTTGGCCGCATGGTCAACCGAAAGTTGAAAAATTGTTATTTACGTCTTCCAAATATGGGTTGATTGGCTATCCCATATTTACTGGCGTAGGAATAACAGCAACTATTCTTTTCAGTAATGAAATTATTTTAGGTCGTAAGATACAAATAGAAACCTCTTTACCGAATGCTAGCGGCACTTATCTGATAACAGGGGCGGAGCACTATCTTACATCTTGGCTTGATGGTGGTCAGTGGCACACATCATTTAACGGTACTCCCGTAAAAGAGGAGGGTGACAACAATGCCAAAATTAACAACAAAGCCAGCTGATTTTTATAGTGAGGCGAATACCCTTGATTTTGTTATGAGGCAATTTCTTAGTCAGCATGTTTTTATCACTCTGGGTCTTATCATTAAATCGAATAGGAAAACCGTAGATGTCAAGCCGATGGTGCATAATATGACGGGAACCGGGAGAAAAATCGAGAATGGAATAATCTATAATGTTCCAGTATTTCGCCTCCAGCGTGGTAACAGTGCTGTCATTATGAACCCGGTTGTGGGAGATATTGGACTAATCGCTATTTGTGATCGCGACATTAGCAGCGTCATAGCAACAAAAGCACTGGCATTGCCGGGTTCAAAAAGAACACACAATTATTCAGACGCAATTTACCTGGGTGGAGTTTTAAACGCAGAACCACAACAATATGTTGAATTCGTAGATAATCAGATAAATATTGTCTCACCGAATAAAATTAATGTAGTCGCACCGACAACGGAAATTACTTCATCAAATTCAATCACAATAAACTCACCATCTATTATATTAAATGGTGCGGTTATTCAAGGTGGTGGCGGTAACGGTGGAAATGCAACATTCGGTGGAACCGTAACAGCGAGGGGTGAAATTACAGGAGATGGGATTAAACTTTCATCGCACGTTCATGGCGGTGTAAAATCTGGAGGTTCAAAAACCAACAAACCGGAATAAAAATATGTGTAGAAATCTAACATCAAATATTATTGTCACGGGGCTTTTTTTGTCAGCGTATTTAGCGCCGGGGCAGAAAACAGTGACATTTCTCGGCAGGAAAAGATTTCCGCTATGTGTGTGTCCCAGTCTATATTCCAGTAGTATGCCGCGAGTGCAGGACTGAACTATATAGATCCTTCTACTCCCGCAGAAGAGGTCCTGTTACGCACAGGAAGTTACTCGACTGAAAGCCCGGTATATAAAGCTCAAAAGGAAAATGCTGTAAATCAAGGAATAAAATTGATGCTAAACGAGAAACAAGTAATGAATGTTATCCGGTATTGCTATGAGAACCGTGATGAAGCAATGTTGTCTCAGGGAGAAGAGGCTTCATCCGCTTTTCAGCAGCTATGTGTCGTTAATCCAAAGCGTTATCTTCCTAGCTACAACACGTTAAAAGCAGCGGGAAAAATATAGAATTTATTGATTTTTAAACCCCCAAGCCAAGGATGGCTCAAATCTGAGCCATCATGCTAAGCGTGTTTAGCGGGTTTGATTAAGCTTTCCGCTGGTATTCCGAACATTTTATGTAAATTCCATACCATCGGTAGCGTAAGGCTACGTTTGCGATTAAGTATTTCGTATACACGATTGACTTTACCGATGGCGGGTACCAGGTCTTTTGCTGTTAACCCAGATTGTTCCATTCTGAATTTGATAGCTTCAATCGGATCTGGCGGGTCAATCGGGAAATGCTCGGTCTCATATGCTTCAATCAGCAAAACCATTACTTCCATGTAATCAAATTCAGGTGTTCCGATTTCTGATTGGTTATCAAAAAGTGGCGAAACAGCCTTCAATGCTGCTTGATAGTCTTGTTCGGTGCGGATGGGTTTAATATGCATGATTTACTCCGGTTCTACGATATTGGCATCTATAGCATCGTATTGCTTATGTGTGCCAATGAATTTTACGTACACCCAGCCAGCGGGGTAAAAGATGGAAACTATCAGGCGGTAGCTATTCCCTTTAATGTTAAATACCACGCGATTGTTTTTTAGAATACTCGCATTGCGGTACTGGGCTTTAATTTCAGCAGGGGTTTTCCAGGTTGCTTTCTTGGCCTCGTCAAACCATGCTTTTAACTGTTGTTCAGCATCGGGATACGTTTCCCAGAACTGTTTTAATGTACTGACTGAGATGATTTTCATAAAGTCATGTTAGTCCCAATTTGGGACAAAAGCAACTGTTTATGCCGCTAATTGCGGTTTTTTTATTTCTATAAGGATCGAAAATGCAAACTCGCTCATTTCTTCTTGATATCAAATCATGGGATTTAACGTTAGATGATTCTGGAAATGTCTCTATTACTGATAACCCTTATGCTGTGGCTCAGGATGTCGCTTGTGCCTGTAGTACATATTTGGGAGAGTGTTGGTACGACACAACATTAGGTCTTCCTTATTATCAGCGCATTCTTGGTCATTGGCCCGGAATTCAATTAATTAACAGCAAAATGCAACAAGAAGCAATGAAATTACCTTATGTTCAGTCTGCCATTTGTGAAGTTATAAGCGGGGACGAAAGAACTATTGTGGGTACGATGACAATAACGGACACGAATAATCAATCAGCGGTGGTAAATTTCTGATGACTAACTCTGTAGTACTGACAACAAGTGTTCCTAGCATAACATTTACAAAGACGGGTTTAACTGTACCCGACGAAGTTGATATTTTAAATGGGCGGCTAAATGATTTAGCTACCGCAATGGGCGGTGCAATGAGTACCAGTTTAACAACACCGCAGGGTCAAATGGCAATGAGTGATACGGCTGTCATTGCTGACAAGAACGATCAGTTACTTGCTATCGTCAATCAAATTAACCCGGATTATGCAACCGGACGTTTCCAAGATGCCATTGGGCGGATTTATTTTTTAGACCGAATTCCAGCATCGGGAACAACGGTAACAGCAACATGCACTGGGTTCGTTAATACAGTTATTCCAATTGGTAGTATTGCTCAAGATAAAAAAGGGTATCTTTATCATTCAATAACAGAGGCTAAGATCCCTGACAGCGGCTCTGTTGATGTTGTTTTCCAAAACTCAACAACAGGGCCGTTAGCATGCCAAATTGATGATTTGAACACGATTTATAGCTCGGTACCAGGCTGGTCTGGTATCAGTAATGCGAGTGCTGGCGTACCTGGCACAGATGAGGAAACTCGTGCTAATTTTGAGTATCGTCGTAAACAATCTGTTGCTAAAAATGCGACAAACTCATTACATGCCATTTATGCGGCAATATTAGCAGTAAATGGGGTAGCAGATTCATACGTTATTTCAAATGATACTTCGGTAGTAAAAACAGTCGGGGTATCAAAATACAAAATAGCGCCAAACTCTCTTTATATTGCTGTGTATGGGGGAAAGACTGAGGATGTCGCTAGAGCAATATGGAAGAAAAAGCCTCCAGGTATTCCTACGAACGGGAATACAACTCACACCATTGTGGATGATGAAAACTATGTTCAGCCTTACCCTGAATATGAAATTAAATATGTGATACCGACGCCCATTCGTGTTTATGTTGACGTCTCACTTGCTGATAGCGATTACCTTCCTGCTGATATTGAAACGCAAGTTAAATCAGCTATAGCGCAAGCATTTAACGGTGAAGATGGTGGAACGCGAGCAAGAATAGCATCTACATTATTTGCTGGTAGATATTATTCAGGCGTTTATAACATAGATACATCAAGTGTTGATATTTACAGTATTACACTTAGCCGTGACGGTACTGCTTATTCAACATCAATTAGTTTTGGTATTGATGAAATCCCAACGCTTGACACAGATAATATATTCGTGAAATTAGTAGGTTCATAAATGGAAAATGTGGAAGCAACTATTCTTGCTCAGTATGCCGCTAGCCCAAAACTCAACTCACTTATTCGAAGTTTCAATGCCGCTGTTTCCTCTACTGAATTTATTAATACATTTTACGACCTGATTTGGAATATTGACACGGCAAACACGTATGGGCTGGATGTGTGGGGAAAAATAGTGAATGTTAGCAGGCGGCTGACTGTTAATGAAAATGCAAAATATTTGGGCTTTGGTGAAGCTTTGCTGGGCGTCCCGACAACAACAGATCCAAATCCATTTGACCAGGCGCCATTTTACGCCGGGGAATCAAAAACAAAAACTATTGAACTATCAGATCAGATGTATCGAAAGCTGATTATGATGAAAGCCATGTCAAATATATCTGATTGCACTATACCAAACATCAACAGAATGCTTGTTTATATGTTTAGCGATAGCGGACGTGCATATATCACTGATGGTGGAGATATGAAGATGAGTTATGTATTTGAATTTCAGCTATCAACAGCAGAATTAGCAATTGTTCAAACATCGGGAGCACTACCGTATCCAGCCGGTGTCAGCGTCTCTATTGTCGAAAGAATACCGAAAAATGAAATTAACTGAAAAACCTACTCTTATTACTGTTCCGTTCGCAAAAGATGGGAGTTATAACGAAATTGCAACAAAGTCTACTGAAAACAGTTTGGCGAAAGGCATAGCTACATATCAGAGCGGTTTTCCCCCGTTAACGATGACAGCAATATCTGCTGGTGGAATTCCCCCATCTGGCAAAGATATGAACGGGATATTGAATGATATTACTGCCGCAATACGTTATTCAATGTCTGGTGGCCTGTATTCGTATGATGCTGATTTTAGCGCTGCCATTGATGGTTATCCTAAAGGGGCTATTGTTGCCAGTTATGATGGAAGTAAAATTTGGTGGAATGGGGTAGAAGATAACAATACAGATCCGGATAGCACATCAGCTTCCGGTTGGAAAAATCTATTAGCAGATCCTAACGGGTTATTTCTACAGAAAGCCAATAACTTATCTGATGTTAATAACAAAGCGACAGCGCGTAATAATTTAGGACTGGGAGAGCTTGCAACTCAAGATTTTATTCCCGATGCCACATTAGCCCAAAAAGGAATTATTCAGCTCACAGATAAAACCGGTAACAGTAATATACTTGCAGCAACTCAGAAACTTGCTTCCGATGTAAATGATAATGCAAATAGTAAACTCGCTAAAAATCAAAATGGCGCTGACATCTTCAATAAAACTGAATTTGTAAAAAATATCGGTTTATCGGAAACGGTAGAATTGGCGAAAAGTGCCGTGCCGAGTAGTCGGAAAATTAACGGGAAGCTGTTGGCTGGGGATATTAGTTTGAATGCTGAAGATGTGGGAAGTTATGCTAAATCTGAGAGCGATAATACTTTTTTGCGTATTTCTAGCAATAAAACCGCAACTGTTGGTAGTTTACTGATTGACAGTAAAACTCCTTTTCCTAAATTGCGTTTCAAATCGAAAGATGGGTATGTATTGGGAATTAACGGTTCTGAAGGGAAATTGTTGCATATCTATTCTGACGATCCCAAAAATCAGCGGCGTTACAATATATTAACGCCTGAGAAAAGTGGTACTCTTGCATTACAAAATACAGCTATAAAATCCGAAAATGGCTGGTGGCAATGTGGAGATACGGGGATAATTATTCAATGGGTTAAAGTCCCATCAGCTCAACAATCATGGATAAAGGTAAATTATCCAATTTCTTTTAAAAATAAGCTTTTTGGCTATATTGCAAGCATGTCGAGTATCAATACATCAACTGGCCACACATTAGTACGTAATGCAACACTATCGACATTTGAATATCAAGCAGGCACTCCCAACAATGATGAGAATCCAGGCAAAGTTGTACATATATTATTTTGGGGGGTATAAATGGTCTATTTTTCCAGAAAAGAATGTGTTTTTTATAATGAAGCTCATGAAGAGTGTGTTGAAATAACAGCAGAAAAACACAATGAATTACTTGACGGTCAATCACGCGGTTTTGCTATCGTCAGTGATAAAGACGGTTATCCAATTCTTACAAAACAAGCGCCATCTGTTTATCACAAATGGGATAGTGAAAAGTGGATAATATCAGAAAGTGATAAAATAAAGCTCAGACGGGAACAGCAGCAACAATCAGAACATAAGAAACAGCAACTTATGCTCACTGTAAGTAAACAGATCGCTCCGTTACAAGATGCTGTAGATTTGGGGATGTCGAGTGATGAGGAAAAATCGCTGTTAGCAGAGTTAAAAAAATATAGAGTATTATTGAACCGCGTTGATGTTAATTCAGCGTCAGATATTAACTGGCCCGAAAAACCCTTAGAATAATGGAATCAGGGCCAATTGAAC
Source organism: Photorhabdus aballayi (assembly GCF_026153155.1). Classification (NCBI taxonomy): domain Bacteria; kingdom Pseudomonadati; phylum Pseudomonadota; class Gammaproteobacteria; order Enterobacterales; family Morganellaceae; genus Photorhabdus; species Photorhabdus aballayi. The sequence continues at coordinate 140,954 of NZ_JAPFCD010000004.1, forward strand.
CGACCCCCAATAGCTAGATAAGTCTAATCAAATGTGGTTTTTCTGCACTACTCTGATTGAATCGTCCTCAAAATGTTGGATAACCATCCAACATTTAAAGGTGTAGTCCATTTATGCTTTAGTCTATTAGATAAGCATCAACCCACCAGGATAATACTTAATCCAGTCAATAGCAGCATTGGGGTTAAATGGCTCAATACTCAGTCCTTCCAGGCATTGCCAGAGTTCCTGGGTGTTCTGGGCGGTAATAACAATACAGTCCGGCATCACCCGGATTTTTAGTGGCATTCCGAAGGTAAATCCCGCCTCCTGTAACCATTTTCTTTTTAAAGAAATGCCGTTTTTAGCTACTTTGCCCAAACGTTCAGCTTGGGAAATTCGGCGAATTGCTTTATTATCGCATTTAGCCATAATTAACTACCTCATATAGTTAGTTGTGGTAAGCAGGGTTATCGGGTGCCCGCCCGGTAGCTCTGCGTCAGTGAAAATAGTCTCTCAATGTTGAATTATGAACTATAGGTCACTTTTCTGCAATAAAAATGTGACCTATAGTTTACCTAGACTTTTCGTTTTCAGGTAGTCCATTGAGGGCATCATTCCAGTGTTGATCTCGTTCTATATTATTCACTATTTTGCTGATCCATGTTTCTGATTTACCCCACCGTATAGCCAGTTCGCGGCGCGTCCAGCCTTTTCGTTTCATCTCAGACTTAAACAATTCTGGCGGTATACGTTTCAAAATTACTCCACAAATATAAACTGTTTATCGGCACATCATAGTATAGCCATTTCGCCGATAGGGTGACATTGGTAAATAAAATGACCGCTTAAGTGAGACAAACAAGACTCCATGAACATTAGGATATGTCATACCAGAAATACCGATCACTAAGGCGATTGTTATATGAAGTTGAGTTACATGTGTGCATCAAAAGCTGGTGGTATCAGGTGCTGGATTTATAAATAATGCCCTATGAGGCAGAGATCTGATGAGGCATTTTATTTTGCACTACGCATTATGATAGAGGTGTTGGCCCTTTTAATGAGTATAGTATTAACACCTGACTGTGAGGAGTTGGTTGCTGTGCTACGGGCATAAAAAAACCAACCTAATTATGGTTGGTTTTTCCAAAAGCTCCGCGGCTCCTTTGCGTATTCTTTTGTGTCCCTTCATCGTCCGGTCAGTGTCCAATCAACTTTGCTAACTCGCTGTTTTTAAAGCTGTTGTCCTGTCACTGTCCCTACTAATTTGGTGGAGCTGGCGGGAGTTGAACCCGCGTCCGAAATTCCTACATCCTTGGTACTACATGCTTAGTCTAATCTTTACATTCGCTTGCCAGCTGCGGATAGACACGCCACTAACAAACTAGCCTGATTAGGTTTAACGCTTCAACCCCAGGCAAGGCATCCACGCGATCTCTTTTGGGTTTGACCTCTCTTGATCCCCGTCCTAAGAGCGGAGGCTAGGGAGAGAGGGCTCTGCGCAGGTTATTAAGCTGCCAGTGCGTATTTTTCGTCGTTTGCGACTATTTTTTTGCGGCTTTTTACGAGGCCAACCGCCCCTCGGCATGCACCTTGGGTTTCGCGAATCCCGTCGAATCCAGAATCAGCCCCAAGTGTCTTAAAAACAAGTATATCAGAATACTAAACTATAATGCCAGAATTTATCGCCCAGCATTCTTCATAATACGTGCTTTGTCTAATTTCCATTCACGTTCTTTAATGTCCGAACGTTTGTCGTGTGCCTTTTTACCCTTTGCTACGCCAATTTTGACCTTGCACCAGGCGTTTTTCCAATAGAGAGATAAGGCAACAACGGTATAACCTTCACGATTGACTCGACCATATAATGAGTCAAGTTCGCGCTGGTTAAGTAAGAGTTTGCGTGAACGCATTGGATCACAGACGACATGGGAAGAAGCTACATTTAACGGGGTGATGGTGGCGCCAAAAAGATAAGCGTCGCCATCTTTGAGCAAAACGTAACTGTCGCTGATGTTGGCTTTACCAGCGCGCAGTGATTTGACTTCCCATCCTTGTAACGAGAGACCCGCTTCAAATTCTTCTTCAATGAAGTATTCGTGACGAGCTCGTCTATTCATGGCAATGGTTGCCGAACCGGGTTTGTGTGCTTTTTTCTTTGTCATAGTGTATGCATTATACTGAATGCTTTGGTGAAAGAAATCTTTTCCCGCGCATATTTGCTGATTAATGAGTGTTTATTGCATTATACGCTGACAGATTTTTCTTTGATCACGTATAGGTGATATTATTCACTACAATTAAGCCTTACAGGAAATTATATGCCACAGATTAGTCGCTCTGCGTTAGTACCATTCAGCGTGGAACAAATGTACAGATTGGTCAATGATATCGGTTCTTACCCGGATTTTTTACCGGGATGTGTCGGTAGTCGGGTGTTGAGTGTTAGCAGTAATGAAATGACCGCATCAGTCGATGTTTCAAAAGCGGGTATAAGCAAGACTTTTGTTACCCGGAATATTCTGGCCGATAATCAAAGTATCAATATGCAACTGGTAGACGGGCCGTTTCGTAAGTTGATGGGAGGCTGGCAGTTTATACCACTGAGTGAAAGTGCCTGTAAAGTTGAGTTGCACCTTGATTTTGAATTCACTAATAAACTGATTGAACTGGCTTTCGGTAAGATATTTAAGGAATTGGCTGGAAGTATGGTGCAAGCTTTTACCCTGCGTGCACGCGAGGTTTATCGTGTCTGATATCAATATTGAAGTCGTTTATGCATTGCCTGATCGCCAATATCTGCGTACGGTGAAATTAGCTCAAGGCGCAACTGTTGAACAGGCAATAGTTGCATCAGGCTTGCTGACTTTGCGTAATGATATTGATCTGCAAAAGAATAAAATCGGAGTTTATAGCCGCCCTGTCAAGTTGACGGATATTTTGGAAGAAGGTGATAGGGTGGAAATTTACCGCCCATTATTGGCTGATCCAAAAGAAATGCGTCGTAAGCGTGCTGAGCGGGCTAAAAATAATGCTCAATAATTACCATAGACAGTCAGCCATCTATTTTTTTGACTGACTGTCTATTTATATCTCTTTGGTTATTGGAGATCTTCGGTAAGTGAGTTTTCGTTTTTAATGTCAGTCAGTACACCATTACTGTCAAATGTCAGTGTCAGAGTTTGCTGAGTCACTTTTTCGTGCCCAGGCTGTTGACGAAATACATAAAACCACGTTTGAGTCCCAAACGGGTCTTGTAACATTGGTGTTCCTAATGTGTAAGCTACCTGTTGCTGGGTCATTCCCTTGTGGATTTTTGATACACTAGCAGGTGTTAGGTAGTTCCCCTGATTAATGTCAGGGCGATAAACAGCCCGTTCCAGCGTAGAGCAACCCGCAGTCAGCATGACAAATGATACAGCAGCGGCAGTCAACATTTTACAGCGCATGGTAATTACATTCCTTTAGGAGTCAGGGTGTTGATAATAATAGACCTTGACGAGATTGAAAACCTTTACAAGCTGTAGCTATGACCCTAAATATACGCAAAAGTTGTGTCAAATTATGCTGCTAGTAGCTCTTTGGCATTTGCCAGGGTATTTTTTGTCACTTCACTGCCTGCGAGAAGCCGCGCCAGCTCTTGTAATCTGGCTTTTTTATCCAACAACTGCATTTGGGTTTCAGTTTCTTCACCATCAGTCTGTTTACTGACATAAAAATGTTGGTGCCCACAACCGGCTACTTGAGGCAAGTGGGTGACGCACATAACCTGCGTAGATTCGCCTAATTCACGTAACAGACGGCCGACAATTGCGGCTGTTGGGCCACTGATACCGACATCCACTTCATCGAAAATCAAGGCGGAAGTTTCCATTTTCTTAGCCGTTATAACCTGAATTGCCAGCGCAATACGGGAAAGTTCACCACCTGAAGCGACTTTTGCGAGAGATTGGTGTGGCTGACCGGGGTTAGTGGTGACGTTAAATTCAACTTTATCTGAACCGTCGGCATTCAGATGTTCAGGTGCAAAAGAGACATCAATGGTAAAGCGACCATGAGGCATGGCGAGTTGATGCATACTGTGAGTAATGAGTTCGCTTAATTCTTTGGCATATTGCTGGCGAACCAGATGCAATTTTTCTGCGACTTCCAATGCCTGCTTATGGTGTTGATTAACCTGCTCGCTAAGGTGGGTGCAGTCGTCTTCTTGTTGCGCCAACAATTGTTGTTCTTCCAGTAATTGTTGATGCAGTGAAGGAAGTTCTTCCGGTGCAACGTGGTGTTTACGGGCCACTCTAATTTGTTGTGAAATTTTTTGTTCCAGTTCAAAGAGACGGTTTGGGTCCATATCCAGTTGATCGCCGTAGTGGCGGAGTTCATCGCTGACTTCATTAATCTGAATGGATGCTTCTTCCAGCATAGAGAGTAACTGATTGAATTTATCGTCCATAGTGATGAGTTCTGCTAGCTCGTGTTTAGCATAATTCAGCAGGCTGATAATATTTTGTTCATCGTTATCACTTAGTAATTGGAGTGCGGTTTGGCTGACAGAGAGCAACTGACCGCGGTTTGCTAGCCGTTTATATTCATTATCTTGTTCCTGATATTCACCTGGTTGCGGCGCCAACTCATTGAGCTCTTTTAAGTGATACTCCAGTAACTGTTGACGAGATTGACGTTCAAGCGCCTGTTGTTGGAATCGAGCCAGATCCTGACAGCTTTGGTGCCATTGCTGATATGCCTGTTTCATTTCATGTTGTAGATTGAATTGATTAGCGTAAGTATCGAGCAGCCGTTTTTGGTGACCGTTATTCAATAGTAATTGGTGAGCGTGTTGACCATGAATTTGAATAAGGTGAGTACCTAGTTCACGTAGTTGGGAAATCGGTACGGCAGTGCCATTGATAAAGCCTCTGGAGCGGCCATCTGACGTTATTGTGCGGCGTAGTAAGCATTCATTACTATCATCCAGTTGGTGTGCTTCTAACCATTGACGAGCAGAAGGCGTATCAGAAAGAGAAAAGCGGGCGCAAATATCAGCACGAGAAGCCCCGCTACGCACCATATTGGCCTCGCCACGATTACCCAGACATAAACCTAATGCATCAATTGCGATGGATTTACCCGCGCCGGTTTCACCCGTGATGGCTGTCATACCTGGCTGGAAGTCAATTTCAAGCTCACGAACAATGGCAAAATGGCTAATAGTTAACTGGGTGAGCATCATACTTCTCCTGTGTATAAAAACACCTCTGTATCTTCATACAGTATAAACTGGTTTTTTATACAGTAAAGTAGTGAAGCCTAATTTTTTTAGAACATTTTTTTAGACCAGCTTAGTTTTGTACTTAATGTATTGAAGTAATTATAGTCTTTAGGGTGAATGAGATTGAGCTTCTGTTTACTGCGGCTGATAATCACATCTTCTCCATCCTGTATAGGCAGAACTATTTGGCTATCGCAACTGACTTCATAGTCGTTGCTATTTTGGGAAAATTTCAACCTTATGTTGCTTTCGCTACTGATAACTAATGGCCGGGAAGACAATGTATGTGGGAACATCGGTACTAGGACGATAGCATCCAGATTTGGTGTCAGAATTGGCCCACCTGCGGAAAGTGAGTAAGCTGTGGAACCCGTTGGTGTTGCGATAATCAGTCCGTCAGAACGTTGGGAAAAGGCAAAACGTTCATCAATATAGACTTCGAATTCAATCATATGTGCCACTTTCCCCGGATGGAGCACGACTTCGTTGATCGCGGTACTAATACGGGGTTTTTGGCCGTTTCTTCTGACTTGGGCTTCTAGCAAGAAGCGGTGTTCGTTTCGATATTCGCCATCTAATACTTCAGAAAGTTGCTGTAGGGCATTATCAGGATCTAAGTCGGTCAGAAAACCCAGATTGCCCCTGTTTATGCCAATGACTTTAATGTCATAACGGGAAAGGACCCGGGCAGCACCCAACATATTGCCGTCACCACCAACGACGACAGCTAAATCAGCTTGTTTACCAATTTCGGTCAGACCTCCAGTCTGTGCATCTTTTAAACCAATGTCTTTGGCGACTTGACGATCAATAATGACAGAGTAACCTTTGGATTTTAACCAATGATAAAGCATCTCATGAGTAGCAAGTGCTTCTGGATGGCGAGGATGACCAACAATACCTATGCATTTGAATTTTTTATTCATCGTTGTAATTTCCTGCTAGCAAGAGGTTTTATCCTCACAATACGGTGGGTTCCCTTGAATCCCCAGTTTAGATCCCCATAATAGGCTAAGTAGCGAGATTAATGCCAAATACGCGGAGATATTCATGAGTAGTAAAGAACAAAAAATGCCTGACGAGCAAGTCTCGGAAGATATGGAAGTTGTATCTGAACAGCAAAATAGTGCGGATAAAGCAGAAGCATCAGAGACTGAAAGCGTTGTTGATCCGCGTGTTGCAGAGCTGGAAGAACAGCTCCAGCAGGCGCAACAGCGTGAACGTGATGCCATTTTGCGTGCTAAGGCTGAAGTTGAAAATATCCGTCGTCGTACTGAACAAGATGTGGAAAAAGCCCATAAGTTTGCGTTAGAAAGATTTGCCAATGAACTGTTACCAGTGATTGATAATCTTGAGCGCGCTTTGGAGGCAGTAGATCGTACTAATACCGAAATAGCACCTATGGTTGAAGGCATCGAGCTGACGTTGAAGTCTTTCCTTGGGGCCGTAGGGAAATTTGGTATTGAAGTTGTTGGCGACACAAATATTCCTTTTAATCCTGAAATTCATCAGGCCATGACCATGATGGAGTCCGATCAGCATGAACCGAATCATGTGATGATGGTCATGCAGAAAGGGTATACCTTAAATGGTCGTTTGTTGCGCCCGGCAATGGTAGCCGTATCAAAGTAATTTTAGTTCAGTAGTAATTTTAGTTCAGTAATAAGTATCAATGCCGCTCCAACAGGGGCGGCATTTTTTTACTGTGGCAACTCAGGTGTCCAGTTAATTGGTGGGATGCCTTGTTTTTCTAGCAATGCATTGGCTGTTGAAAAGTGTTTGCAGCCAAAGAACCCTCTATGGGCAGATAGTGGAGATGGATGAGGCGCTTTGAGAACATGGTGTTTATTAGCATCAATAAAGTAGCCCTTTTTCTGCGCATGGGACCCCCAAAGCAGAAAAACGACGCCTGAACGGTGCTCATTGATAGCGGCAATGACTTTATCAGTGAAAGCTTCCCACCCCAGATTCGCGTGGGAGTGTGCATTACCACGTTCTACGGTGAGTACAGTATTGAGTAATAACACCCCTTGTTTAGCCCAACTGACTAGGCAACCGTGATTTGGATACTGAAAGTCAGGTATATCGGATGTCAGTTCTTTGTACATATTAACCAGTGAAGGTGGTGCAGGAATACCCGGTTGCACAGAAAAAGAGAGGCCGTGTGCCTGATTAGGGCCGTGGTAAGGGTCTTGCCCAAGTATTACCACCTTAATATCAGCCAGTTCGGTGTAGCGGAATGCATTAAATACATCCTGTTGTGGCGGATAAATGGTTTTACCTGCCTGACGTTCTTGTGCGACATAGGCTAGTGTGTCGAGAAAATAAGGTTGTTTTTTCTCGTTGCCGATTACGTCGTGCCATGTGAGAGGTGCGGACATAGCAAATCCTTTTTATATGGTTACCAAATGGATGTTAGCTTACCGATTACAAAATCAGAGGAAAACCTTTAATGCACACTAAAACTAACTTCTTGATAACTATTTCAATGTTGTAAAGTATTTTTGAAAGTTTATCCAAAGAATTGTTTTGTGGTTAGCTGTAAAAATTTATTTAAAACATAAGGTAGCAATATGTTTTATAGTAACTATATGAAATTAACTGTTCTGAATCAATGAGTATCCTCATTTGTATGGGTATATGGGAATTGGACATATTGGCTTGGCCCAATAACTAAGATAAATCATTGATAATTTGGTTTATTGTGTGAGAGTTAGGGATAGAAATGATTACTGGTACTCAATACATAAAAGCCAGATTGTGGTTAAAAATAAGCTGGATCGTTTGAAATCGTATGAAGCCAAAGCGGTACGTGTTGTAAACGGTCAATTCACCTTGATTCTTTCTTTAGCATAAATAATAGGTAGAAATTCCTGTGTTATCAGAGAGAGGAATCACAGTTGATTAATTGTGTTAACAAATTTTAAACATTTATTTAACTTTGTGGCATTCCCTGCCGATAGATTAATTGAACTAATTAAATCGTCGATTATTTTCAGCTATCTTTAGGGGAATTTTATGAGTTTATCAATTGAAATGAATCTATCAGTCGATTCAAGTTTTCCCGTTTTAAATAATCTTCAACTTGTTACACCGCCTTCTGTTCCAGACCAGAATATTGAAAAAGCGACCACAGAAGTTTTTTCCCTCTCTGAAACAACTAAACAAAATAATAGAGTCTATCAATCATTAATTAATGAGCAGAATATTAACATTAATTTAAAGTCAATCACAGGAATTAAGTCTGAACAAATTAGTGGTAAGCAATCTCATGAAATTGATTATATGTTGACCTTAATTTCTGATGATGTCTACATACGCACCACGATGGGAATAGGTGATTATGTTCGTCTTTCTGATGGTGAATTATTAAAGGCAGGAATAGAACCGGCAAATTTAAGAGATGAAACAACGGGTTTTCAGGCGGGTATTTATCGGAATGATGATCTCTATATAGTTGCTTTTGTGGGCACTAATGATTTGAAGGATATATTAACTAATTTACGACAAGGTTTTGGATTTGATGAAGCTCAATATCATCAAGCCATTGATTTAGCTCGTACCGCCAGAATGGCATTTGGGGAAAACTTATTATTTACCGGGCACTCTTTGGGAGGGGGATTAGCCGCAACAGCCGCATTATCAGTTGGAAAGCCTGCGGTAATATTTAATTCAGCCGGTGTTTCTGACAATATGATGAAAAATTTAGGTCTTTCACCTCAAGAGGGGAGGGCTATCGCTGAAAATGGATTAGTACGTCATTATGTTGTGGAACATGATTTGCTTGATGTATTACAACAGAAACTGCCCGTATCTCAGCCGATAGGACATAAAATCTTACTGAAATATAATGATAATTCAGGAGAATCAGATCAAGGGTTTCCTCATAATCTGATACGTGGACTAAAAGCGCATTCTCTTAAAAAGATGCTGGAATTATTAACGATATACAAACCGTGGTCATCTTTAAATGATGAACCGCAAGAAGAATCTCTAGTCATGCTTAATGAACCTGAGCTGAGTGTTTCCGCATAATTAAAGAGAGGCGCGATGAAAATTGGTGAAGTAATTGAGCCTGAATCGGAACTGGATTGTCAGCGGAGTGAAGAAAATATAACTCCGTTACAATGGACTATATTCAATCAGCGAATGGATGATGTTAATAATTTGCTGAAAGAGGGCGCTGATCCTACTCAACCTGGTTTGCAACAAGAAAGTGCTTTACATACGGCTGCGAAAATTGGCAACTTTGATTATCTCAAATCTTTATTATCAGTCGCGCCTGATGTAAATATTATGCATCCTGTAACCTTAGCGACACCTTTACATGTTGCGGTTCAGGTAGGGAGAAAAATGCAAGTTGAATTATTGTTGGCTGCCAGCGCTAATCCTAATCAGGCTAATCGGATTGGGGATACTCCGTTACATATTGCAGCCAAAATTAATTCGCCGGAACTGGTGCTGATATTGTTGAAGTCAGGCGCTGATCCTAAATTGCAAAACAAGCAACAATCAACGTTCCAGATGTATCTCAATCTTACACCGCTAAAAGTGCGGAGCCGTGAGATGCAAGCAGAATATGAAAAAGTCAATCATTGGCTGAAAGCTCAGCAAATCAACCGGTATTATTTGAAGTAAGATAAAAACGGGCTATTTGGCCTAATGCCAGTCAGTTAAGCTGACTGGCCTCTCTTTTTACCGAGTATTTTTGCGGTTTACGCCTCACTACTCTCGGATATTTTCTGTCAGGAAGCTTCGCTGGTAATTCAAACATGCTTAATGTTTCCAATAAGTAAGCATAGCACTTAGGTAAATTACCTGCACTAGGATATTTTTGTTGAGAAGAGTGAATCATCATGATGAGGTTACCTTGTCAGGAATGACATTGTTTATATTTCAATCAATTTCGCGATCAAGGGAAGTATTTAGAGGTTCTCGTAAGTTGTTTGGCGTAGAATGTTAAATTATTTATTTTTTCGAGAAAATGTTTCTTTATTTATGACTAATAGGGAAAAAATCAAATTAATTTACTGATGTAGCATGTTTTTGTGAAAAATAAATAATAGAACTCGTAATTAACATTAAATAATATTCACTTATTTAAATTATCTTTGATCTTTATCTCAAAAAAACAGTTCATATTTATTTGAGTTTGACTTTAATTTAAATTAAAGGTAGAAAAATAAACTTGTGATAAGTGTTATATTTATATTGTATTCACGCATATAAATTGGCGGTAGCATGGTTTTTTTGAAAGTAATTTTTCTCTAAATAACTGTTAGCTGTGAAGCGGAGTTTATGGCCTCTTTAAGACTGCTCATTTATTACAGATGATCAAAAATTGGCGTGATTGCCAAAATAAACTTACTAAAATTTAAGGAATTCATTATGGACAAATCTGATCTGAAATTTAACAATAATCTGAAAGAAACTCTAAAACTGGAAAGAGGTACGAGTGAACCTGGTGACATAAATAGCTTTCCATAATACCGATACACCTATGTCTTTTGTTTTCTTTTTAAGCAATGTTGGTTCTGTAGCTTATTTCACTGATTCTACGGACTGCTTGGATGAAAAGACTGTATGTCTTAGTACACAAGGGCTGGTTGGAGATGGAGCATAATTATGAAAATTTATTTATTCCTTTGAGGTTATTATATTAATACTTGCTGTTTTTTAAAGAAACTATATTCATCCATAAGTGAATAAAAGTTGGAATTAAAGTAGTGAACCAAGTAGTAAATTATAATTATTAAATAGCATACTGAAATAATAGCTAATTAATTTACTTCAATTAGCGTTGGGAAGAGGAGCTTCATAATTATGAAGCCTTACTTAATTACATGAGATATCTATTTTGAATAGTTTATTCAGGAGTATTTATGAGGAATTATGATGATAAAAATTAACGAAACACGTGTAGGTAACGTATTGGCTGGTTGGAACCATTTGTCTGTTATCGGACCAATACAAATTCGTAATGCTTCTGGTCCTAGGATACAGCTATTATCGGGTGAATGGTGCGATGATTATATCATGGGATGGGGTTCATGTTTTCTTGGTCATGATAGCTCTGTTATACGAAAGGCTATTACTCATGCACTATCACGTGGTTTTCTTCAACAATATGAAACTGAAAAACATCAGTGGTTGAGTGAACGCTTCTGCACTGTGGTACCGTGCGCAGAAAAATTACGTCTTGTAAATTCAGGGCTAGAAGCCACTATGTATGCAACTCGAATAGCTCGAGCCGCAACAGGTAAACGCATTATTTTTAAATTTGAAGGCCACTTTCATGGCTTAAATGACACTCTTACATGGAATATAGATTCCTCTCCACGAAGTGGCGTTGTTTTTGCAAATGGTGAGCTAGAACGTCTTGAAGGTACTACTGGTATTCCTGCCGAATTAGGTCAATTAACTGTGCCATTGCCATGGAATGACCTAAATGCAGTGCAGAAAGCATTTGAAACATATTCTGGTGATGTGGCTGGCATCATTCTAGAACCGGTGGCTCTGAATATCGGTTGTATCAAACCAGATGAGGGATTTCTGCAAAACTTGCGTGCACTTGCGACAAAACATAAAGCGTTACTTATATTTGACGAGGTGTTAACAGGATTTAGGGCAAATATTGGTGGTGCTCAAAAAGACTATGGTGTCATTCCGGATATAGCGACTTATGGTAAGGCATTTGGTGCTGGAATGCCGATAGCTGGAATCGCTGGTAAAGCTGAATATATGGACATGATCGCTCCGCGTGGGCCTGTACAGATAAGTGGCACAAATACGGGAAGATATCTGTCGGTTTCTGCTGCTTTGGCAGTTCTCGAGCACTTAGAAGATGGCATTCTCTATCAACATGTTGCAAATTTAGAAAGCCAGCTCATAAAAAATATGAGAGAAATTTTTAAGCAACACAATATTCCCTGTCATATTGATGGCTATGGCGGAAGAGTTGGGGTTCATATTGGGTCTTCAGTGCGTCCAAAAACAATGAAAGATATAGAAAATACCTACCCTGTGAAATTCGCACATAAATTATTCCGCTTGTTGTCAACAGAATATAAGTTATACGGATTTCTATTACCTCTAACATATTGCCCAGAACCCGTGACGTTATCTGCTTTGCATACTACCGAAATGATCGATAGCGCATGTGATAGGTTGGATTCTGCTCTGACTAGGCTGGAATACCATGACAATTAAAAGCGTGCGCGCAATTCTTATTCGACGTTTTAATATCTCTGATATGGAAGCGGTTCTTAAACTCATAGCACAAATTGGTTCAGAGGATGATCTAACCCAATCTGCGAGTATTCAATTCATACGTGAATTGGAAAACCCACATCAAGAGGAGATTCGGTTTGTTGCAACTGAAGGTGAGGAGGTTATCGGGACAATGGGGTGTAGTTTGGGAGCAATACCATCAAAGTATGTTCTTTGGGCTGACTGGTTGGTTGTTGATCAAAGTTATCGTCGATACGGTGTTGCTTCGTTGCTCTATAGCGAAATTGAGGCATTCGCATTAAGTCTCAGGAAAAAATATCTGTGTCTAGATATTGGTAACATTGACAAAGAGCGTGCTGCATATCTCTTTCATCTTCGTAATGGATTCCAAATAGTCGGGCAAATACCAGATTATTGGGGGAAATCTGAACACCTAAACATAATGGCAAAATATCTTATTTCATAGGAGGCATTGACATGACTGTTTTGAACAGCGTCACCGAGTTAAAAGCTCTTGCTGAGAGCTACCGAAAAGATGGCCTGACAATTGGATTATGTCACGGATGTTTTGATATCGTCCATATTGGTCACATACACCATTTACGGCAAGCCAATTTACTGGTTGATCGTCTTTTTGTGTCAATTACCGCTGATAAGTATGTCAACAAAGGTTCTGAGCGTCCCATTTTTTCCGATTATCATCGTGCCAAATTTATGGCGTCGATTCGCTATTGCCATCATGTAATAGTGAGCGATTCACCTACTGCCGAACATATCCTCTCCGCTCTTCGTCCTCATGTGTTTTTTAAAGGTGCGGATTACGGTACTAGTAAAGATTTAAGACTGAATGCAGAACGAATATTTGTTGAAAGCCATGGAGGGCGTATGGCTTTCACTGATGGAAGGGTAATGGATTCAACTTCTCGGATCGCAAACATAATTATGAGCAAGAGTATGTAAAACTCTTACAAATAGTGGAGCAAAAATGCAAACACTTCTATTGATTGATCTCGACGGGACACTCATTGATACTCCGCACTACGAAGCTTGGCGTAACGTTGCTCATCAGTTCGGGCTAACGGAGCTTACTCATGAAGAATATCTTGCCAATATCGCAGGACGACCTCGATTAGAAGGTGCTTCCCGCCTTTTGGATTAAAAAAAGGCTGGATTGCTTTCGGGTCTTGATAGATTAAACAATGGCGACATAAGTATGCTTGCGGAAATCAAGCAGGCTGAATTTCTTAGGCTTTCTGTATATGCCCGACTTTTCGATGACGCAGTACGACTTTTAAAGCGGGTAGAATCGTCGTCTCAAGAGGTTAAGTTTTATACGGCCTCACAAAATGCATCTTCCCTATTCGACGATATGCTACGTAAGGAAAGCATAACACTCAATCAACAAAGCATAGTAAGGCAAAAACAAGATCAGACTCGAGAGGAGTTGTTTTTATCTCTCATTGAAGGACGTATCCCAAAAGAGATCACGCTTATTGATGATTCTCCACATTCTATTGACGTAGCCTGTAATCTTGGAATTCGAGCTTATCAGATACATCGTAATGAACTCCTGCCCATGGCTACAGATCAACGCGCTTTTATTATTCCATCCCTCAATGACATCGCTATTCCGATTGTCGAAACAATATAAGGAAATGATATGCAAACTGGAGATAAAACAATTCTTGTAACTGGTGGAGCAGGATATATAGGTTCGCGACTGGTACCTAAGTTATTGGCAACAGGCTATAAAGTTAGAGTATTGGATGCCCAATTCTTTCCTAACGGACTTAATTTATTTCTTGAACATCCCCATCTGGAATTCGTTAAGGGGGATATTCGTGATAAAACTATTGTTGAAGATTCATTACGGGGAGTAACAACAGTAGTACACCTTGCTGCAGTAGCAAATGACCCTAGTTTTAACTCAGATCCGGAAGTCAGTCGATCTATAAATATCGCTTGTCTTCCTCATCTCATGACAAGTGCCAAGAATCTGGGGTGTCGGCGTTTTATCTACGCATCATCAGCGAGTGTTTACGGTATAAATGATCAACCTATCGTCGACGAAAGTCAGCCTTGTGTTCCTATCACGGACTATAACCGATATAAATCGGTAGGTGAGGAGGTTCTTTTCGGTCTAACGAGCCCAAATTTTGAAACCGTTGCAGTGAGGGCAGCAACAGTTTGCGGTTGGTCTCCCAGACAACGTTTAGATTTGACCGTAAATATTCTGACTGCTAGTGCACTTTCACAAGGAAAAATTACCGTTTTTGGCGGGAATCAATACCGGCCTAATGTCCATATTTGCGATTTAACTCGCCTGTATGTAACACTTGTTCAACGTAATTCTCTTGGTTCAGTCAGCGGGCGTGCCATTAACGTCGGTTATGAAAACCATACTGTGAGCGATATAGCATTGCAGGTTAAAGATGTTGTTGATCGTTATTTCAATACCAATGTACCTATTGCCACAACAGCTTCTAATGACACAAGATCTTACCGATTAGACTCTCGTTTAGTACAAAATGAACTGGATTTTCAATTTGTTTATACAATTCGGGATGCTGTTTTGGAAATATGTGAGAAATGGCAATCGGGTTGGTTTATTAACAGCACAAATGTTCTTATAGATCCTTGCTACCATAATATGCTGAATATGAAATACACAGATTGGTCTTTCAATGTATCAAGGAGTCTTTGATGCTGACCATTACTTATGGAAGAAAAGAAGAAAATATATCTGAAGTCGGCCCTGATTCGTCAGCATTTATTTCGTGTGTGACAACATTAGCTAATAGTTTTATGGGACTGCGACCGCACGTACCAAAAGCATCTGAACGAGCTCAGCGGGTTCAGCTACTTATGGACAGGGTATATACATCAGGTGTTGGGGTTTCACGTGAAATAGTATCATTGCCAGCACCAAAAATTCTCCGGTTGTATGATGTCGAAACTGGTGAACCAGCAATTCACAAGAATGGCTGAGCCGCGAAAATTATTTTATCTCTCGATGCAGCATTTGTTACCAGCACTGAATATTTGTGCGTAAGAGGAGGAGAATTCGAGTTAATCATAAGGCAGTTTATTGATGTTCCCAATAAGCTTGAAGTCTCAACTGTTATTGAATTACGTCAATTAAATACTGAAATTGGTCCACGGAGATTACGGTTGGATTACGGGCTTGATATTTCTGCGGGTAATGAATACCTCGGTATGGCTCCTTGGCTAGTCGCTCGTCATTATGATATTACTCAATGTTATTCCAATAAAAATGGTTTTAGCGCTATAGTCACAACCACAGAACAAAAATTGCACTATGATGTTCAATTATTCTCTGCCAGATACGCAAGCACATGGTCATGTCTGGGACAGAGTTGTGCAACATCCGTAACCTTCGATTTTTCCCAGAATGAACATCACCCTCTATTTATACATTGGAAGGTACGTTCAGGGGATTGCAGTGTAGGACTTGAGATATCCCCGGAGCCATTTAACTTCATCTCCTCCCAGAATGAGCATCAAGCAAGGTGGGACAAATTATGGGAAGAGCATGATGTGACAATTAATGCGTCCGATAAATCCATTGAACTCGGTATTAAATATGCACTTTTCCAACTTTTACAGCATGGTATTGGTGCATATAACCATGAGTTAGGTTTTATTTCACCAGCTCGGGGGTTGACCAGCCCTTATCATTCAGGAGCGACTTTTTTTGATACTGAACTTCATAAATGTATATTTTGGATTTGGAATGACCCACGTGTAGCAAAAGCATTTATTGACTACCGATACCATAGTATGGAAAAAGCGATTGAATTTGCAAAATCCACAGGATTTTTTGGGGCGCGTTTTCCAGAGGCTTCTAATGATCATGGTGTTGAAAACGGACCTCACTATGTCCTTTCCTATCCTGATGCTGATATCGTGCGTGAGTGGAGTGTCGATGAAGTATTACACATTTCTGCAGATGTCTGTTACTCCCTATACAGATACTGGTCTGTAACCTACGATGATGCTTATATGAACACTCGTGGTTATAAAATAGTTGCAGAATGTGCAAGATTTGCTGCATCTGTATTTAAGTGGTCCGATAAAAAACAGGCATATGTCATTAACTCTGTAATGGGACCTGATGAATATCATTATCATGTCGACAATAGTTTTTTTACAAACTATCTTCTCAGATGGTGCATAAAATTTGCACTTTCGCTAATTAGTTACAAATGCTTCCCCGAGATTTCTAAAAACGAGATCAAGAATTGGAAAACAATTAGTGAAAATGTCTATCTTCCTTGGATGGTTATTGATGGCGTTTCAATTCCGGAGGAATTCGATGGGTATGCAATGCTTCAAGATACTGAGTTAAGAAACGAAAAAAAATATGGGCCGCAGTTCACAGATGAACATGAACGGTATTCTGCCGAAAAACTGCAAAATTTCACATCCAAAATCATAAAACAGGCTGATGTTTCTCTGCTTATGTCTTTATTCCCTGATGATTTCTCTGATGAGGTCAAGCGAGTAGCATTCAACTTCTATGAGCCCCGTACTGTTCATGAATCATCACTTAGTTATGGCCCTTATGCCGTGCTTGCTGCGGATATAGGTAAGATAGATGTCTGTGCCGATTTTATATCACGTGCAAGTCGATATAATCTGGATTTCACTCCTATATTAAATTACAGCAATGGATTACATCTTTCAGCTTACGCGGGTGCATGGCAAGGGCTTGTTGAAGGTTTAGCCGGGCTACGTGTTGCAGAGAAAAGACTTTATTTTCGCCCTCGGTTACCATCCGATTGGGATTCCTATCGGTTCATGCTTTATTTTTGTGGGCAACGACTTATGGTCAGTGTACTTGCAGACGGTATCATTGACATCCACTGTGGAGGGAAGAAGCTCACTACCGAATGTTGTCCAGATGGACGTATCTATATTTGTGGAGAAACAAATGACTTCATTCGCTGAACGAGCATCGCCTTATTCCGAGGCATTACGCTCCTCATCATTTCGGAAATTGCTTATTGGTCAAGGCTTGTCAATGATTGGTGATGCAGTCTGTTTAGCTGCCCTTCCTGTTGCGTTGATTCATGCCAAACTTAGTGGGGAGGTTTTTGGTGTCGTCATGGCTGCGGTAGGATTAGGGACGGTCATTGGGGCTGTCGCTGGAGGTCTGCTAGCAGACAGAAAGTCACCAAAACACATTCTCATTGCGACAGATACTGCCAGAGGATTGGCGCAAGTTGCTGCAACTATGTTACTTGTGTTAAACGCTCCGTGGTGGGGATTAGTACTTGCCTATTTAATATTTGGTATTGGCATCGGTGTTTCTCGCCCATGCGCTCAAGTTCTGCTTGTAAACTTGCTACCTAAGCAAGCCTTAGTGGCAGGAAATGGAGCCATGAATTTTATAGATAACTTTGTGGCAGTAGTCTTTCCTGCCACAGTAGGAGTTATGATCATATTGTGGGAACCAGCATGGGGAATACTGGTTGATGGTATTACGTTTTTCGCAGCAGCTCTTTTTACTGCCCTGATACCCGATATAGGGATTCGTTGTTCCGATGATAAATTCTCTATACGTGAGGTATTGAACGGTATCACAGTCATTACTGGTAACTCTGTATTGTTACTCGGATTTATCGCGACATTGATCCTGAATGTGTTGTGTTTCCCTATTTTCTTAGTCATCGCTCCATATGCAATCAGTGATCGATTCAGCGATACGATGTGGGGGTTTTGTCTGGCAGCTTCGGGAGCTGGTGCATGTATTGGATCTGTTATCACAGTACTTACTGCTGGTCACCAACGTCTAATACGACTTGCCGTGATCTGTGGTTTATTTCTTTGTAGTGCAATGCTTTTATTGGGTATGGGGGAGGGTGCTTGGATGGTCATTCTGGGGGCAATGTTTGTTGGGATTGTTGAAGCATCCTGGCTTACTGGTTGGGCCACTGCTATGCAAACCCTCTCTCCGGAAAAAGACCTTGGAAAAGTTGTAGCGGTAGATACTTTTGTTACCAGTGGTGCGCACCCATTCATTTATCTTGGAGCAGGAATCATCGGTGCAATGGTGGGATATTCTGAAACACTAACATTGGCTGCAATTGTCAGTGCTATTGGAATCACTGCTATCGCACTTGCTGCTGTCACTCGAAAAATTTAAAAGGCAATAACATGATTAAATGTAATAATATTCAAGAGCAGGCTATCGATTTGTCCGGACTAATTTTCAAGCAATGGCAAAATGTTTTGACAACTGGTGATTTTGTGCTTGGTGAAGAGGTTTCAATATTAGAAAAATGGATGTCACAATGTTGTGGAGGAGCACATGCCATCGCACTCAATTCTGGTACAGATGCTTTGTTACTTGCATTGCAAGCTTTAGGTATAGGTTCGGGTGATGAAGTTATTACTTGTGCTAATACGTTTATAGCAACAGTGGGGGCAATAGTTGCTGTTGGCGCTAAACCAATCCTGGCTGATATTGGAGAGGATGAGCTCATTAATGTTGACACCATTGCCCCTCTGATTACTGAACGAACAAAGGCTGTTATACCTGTTTATTTGCGCGGACGCCCCGTAGATATTGCTCCGATTGTCACGCTGTGCCACATGAGGGGAGTATATGTTATCGAAGATTGTGCTCAAGCCATTGGAACTACTATCAATGACCAGCAAGTCGGTACATTAGGTGATGCTGCGGCTTTTTCGCTACATCCACTGAAAACGCTCGGAGGTTTTGGTGATGGTGGGATTCTCATCACTACTAACTCGAAAATAGCTGAGTATGCAAAGTTTGCTCGCAATCATGGATTGCAGACACGTAATGAATCTATTTTATTTGGTATAAATTCACGCCTTGATACTTTACAAGCAGCTGCATTAAATATCAAAACTCAGTATCTAAACCAGTGGTTACAACGTCGCAAGGAAATTTCAGCTTTTTATGACAAAGAATTGTTCAATACAAAAACTGGAACAGATTTAGGGGCAGGAAAACCGGGAAATGCTTATTATCATTATGTGGTAAAATCAAAAAACCGAGACAAATTGCAACAGCACCTAGCTAAATATGGTATTGAAGCCGCTATCCATTATCCAACACCGATTCATCGACAACAAGCATGGCTGAGTAGCCAGCCTCAAATAGCTCTTCCCACTACTGAACGTTTAGCGCAAGAAATTCTCACTATTCCCTGTCATCACCATCTTTCTGACAACGATATTGAGAAGATAGTAATGTTGATAAAGCAATTCGATTTAATTAAGGTTTAATAGAGTCGTACGAATTTACATAAAATTATAATAAATAGAAAACTCCATGAAGTGTGTTTTTTTATTCTATTATTACTATATGCCTTTTTCGTGTATTTAAATAGTGTTTTGTGGAGTTTAATATCTTTAAAAAATGAAAGGTTATGTATACTTAAATATTTATTTAATCTTGGCGTGAATCGTTTTAAATAACATATATGGACACCAACTTTAATTTTTGTCGGCGTCCATATATTATTTAGGTATAAATAAGGAAAAATTAAAAATGTACGATGTTATCATTATTGGAGCGGGATTGGTTGGTCTTGGTGTTGCAAATGCTTTGCAAGAACATAATCCACAATTACATTTATTAATATTAGATAAAGAAAATAGAGTAGCTGCCCATCAAAGTGGACATAATAGCAATGTTGTCCACTCCGGTATTTATTATTCTCCCGGAAGTTTAAAAGCACGTTTAGCAAAACAAGGAAACCAAACTATATATCACTTTTGTCAGGAACACGGATTATATTATGACCGCTGCGGTAAAGTAATAGTGGCAACACATCAAAAAGAACTTCCTTTGCTCGAGAATATCTATCAGAGGGGATTACAAAATGGGGTTGAAATTAATCGATTATCACGATCTGATTTAAAAAAACGCGAGCCTTATGTCAATGGGTTGGAAGCTATTCTGGTTCCGGATGCAGGAATTGTGAATTACCCAGAAATTGCGGAAAAACTAGCTGAGATTATTCAAAACAGAGATGGGAATATTTATTATCAACAGCAGGTGTGTTCAATTCATGAATATACCGACTACGTTGAAATACAAACTTTACATGCGAGTTATAAGGCCAAACAGATTGTGAACTGTGCTGGATTACATAGCGATAGAATTGCTAGGTTAGCGGGGTATGAAACAAGAATGAAAATTGTACCATTCCGTGGTGAGTATTACGTTCTGGATAGTAGTAAAAATTATTTGGTCAATCATCTGATATATCCTGTTCCTAATCCTGATTTTCCATTCCTTGGTGTGCATTTCACACGAATGTTCAATGGCAAACGAGATGTTGGTCCGAACGCGGTATTAGCTTTTAAACGAGAGGGATATTGCAAAACTGATTTTTGTCTGCAAGACATGATGGAGATACTCACTTATAAAGGTTTTTGGAAGATTGCTACACGTTATTTCAGTGAAGGTATAGCAGAAATTCGACGTTCGTTTTCGCTCCAACTTTTTACCGAAAATGCCCGTCAGCTTATTCCTGATTTGCAATCAGAGGACATCTCTTTGGGGGCAGCTGGAGTTCGTGCCCAAGCATTGACAATTGATGGAAAATTGGTAGATGATTTTCATTTTGTAGTTGGTCATCGTTCATTACATGTTTGCAATGCACCTTCACCAGCTGCAACGGCATCAATAGAAATTGGACGAGAGATTGTAAGAAGATATTTTCCAATTTTTTGAATATAATAGAACGGTAAAAGTAATCATCAATCATCCCCCAGGCGTCTGTTTTTTAACCTTATACTTTGATTATCACTTTAACAGGGCGATAATCAAAACATAAAGTTGGTAGATTTTGAAAAATATCACCCGACATTCCTGAATTGGGTGCGGAATGTCGGATTAAAAAAACATTTACTCACAGAATAATCTTACTATGCGAAACTGCATATTATAATTAACGGGCCAATCGGCCCGTTTAAAGATTTACGCATCGCTACTGGCTGGGGTTTCTGGTTTTCCATTACCAGAAGGTTTACGGCGTTTACCGATATTTTTGCTATCTCGATGACGTATTTTGACTTTTTTCTTTGATTCTTCCGCTTTCTTTTTCTCTTTGCGTTTAGCCAATACTTTTTTCGAAGGCTTATTGCGGGCTTTGTCACTTGGTGTTTTGGTTGTTGGGCGAAGTTCATCAACCATCCGCGACTTCAGCGGCTCATTCAGATAGCGACTGATTTTGCCTAATAAAGGATGATCATGCGCTTCCACTAAGGTAATTGCAGTACCTTTGCGACCTGCACGAGCTGTTCGGCCAATACGGTGTAGATAAACATCGGCAGTGCGCGGTAAATCGAAATTAAAAACATGGCTGATATCATCAATATCTAATCCACGGGCAGCAACATCTGTTGCAACCAGAACAGTGATACTGCCATCATTCAGGCGTTTAACCGCTTCTGTTCTCTTCGCTTGTACCATTTCCCCTTCAAGGAACCGGGCTTTAATGCCGGCTTGATGCAATTCATCCACAAGTTCGTGTACACGTTCACGTTTGCGAACAAAAATAATGGATTTAGTGACATCGGGTTGTTTTAGTAAATGGCAAAGCAGGGCTGTTTTGTGTGCAAAATCATCTGCACGGTAGTAAAATTGCTGGATTTTTTTGCGTTCACGGCGTGATGGTTCAGCATCAATCTCAATTGGATCTTCCAGTAAGCGTTCAGCAAAATCACGAATGGCTTCCCCTTCCAACGTCGCAGAGAACAGCATGGTCTGCTTACGCCAACGGGTTTCACCCGCTATGGTTTCAATATCGTTGGCAAAACCCATATCCAGCATACGATCGGCTTCATCAAGGATTAGTGTTTCAACTGCCCGGCAATCAAAGTTTTCTTCCTTGATATATTGCAGCAGACGGCCTGTAGTGGCGACGACAATATCTTGATTTTCACTGAAAATTTCTGCGTGATTCATATAGGCTACGCCGCCAGTAATGGTAGCGATATCTAAATTGGTATGCGCAGCGAATTCTTTTGCTTGATCTGCCACTTGCATAGCCAGTTCACGGGTAGGCGTCAGGATCAGAATGCGTGGTGGCCCAGATTTTTTGCGTGGAAAATCTAATAAGTGTTGCATAGCTGGCAGCAGGTAAGCTGCGGTTTTGCCGGTACCGGTAGGCGCTGATCCTAGTACATCACGCCCGTCCATTGCTGCTGGAATAGCCGCAGCCTGAATTGCTGTTGGGCGGGAGTAACCTTTATCATTCAGGGCGTCAAGCAGGCGTTCATCAAGCTCAAGTTCAGAAAAGTTTGTTGCAGTCATTATATACCTCTGTTTAGGCCGCCGATTATAAACAGGTTGGGCGTATTGTTCATCTATTAAAGCAGTCAATTAAGGTAGATATACCCGTTATCTTTCAAGTTGCCTCTCTGTTGGCTGCACTCACTCACCCCGGTCACATAGTTATCTATGCTCCCGGGGATTCGCTCCTTTGCCGTCGCGATGCACCTTGAAATCCATAGGGTATAGCTTTTACCGAAACATAATAACCCTTATCCTATGGCGAAATTTTTTTGTGCTAAAAATAGAGGCAGGTTATTAATTTGAAACAGGAACGAGCTTTACGCCGGGATGGATTTACTTTCAAGCAATTTTTTGTTGGTCATGATCGGTGTGCGATGAAAGTCGGGACTGATGGCGTTTTATTGGGAGCATGGGCTCCAGTGAGTGATAAAAAAGCGATTTTAGATATTGGCTGTGGCAGCGGACTCATTGCGTTGATGCTCGCACAGCGTACCGATGAAAATACCAGAATTGACGCAGTGGAACTGGATACAGAGGCCGCATTGCAGGCGCAAGATAATGCAGAGCAATCTCCGTGGCAGAGAAAAATAGATGTTTATCAGCAGGATATTGGTGATTTCGCTGAACAATATTCACAATGTTATGACTTAATTGTCAGTAATCCACCCTATTTTGAGCCGGCTGTTGCTTGTCGAAATGAGGCTAGGGAACAGGCTCGTTATACGGGGTCGCTGACTCACCAGCGGTTATTACAATACGCCGAGACGTTGATTACACCTGATGGTCTATTTTGTGTGGTATTGCCATATGCCATTGGCGAGGCATTTGAAATAATGGCATGTCATTTGGGGTGGTTTTCCCATCATCGGGTCAATATCCGTGACAGGCAAGGCAAGCCGTTGCATCGGATGTTATTGGCATTTTCCCGTCAGGAAAAAACGGGCTTAATCAGTGAATTGACTATTCGTCAGCCAGATGGTGCATATACGAAAGAATTTCAGCAATTGGTGACGGATTTCTATCTTTATTACTAAGTTATTAAGAGAACCACGCCGGAGCGTGGTCATGAAGAAGTTTTGCCAGCAAAAATCAGGGTGTCAAAATCGTTGGTTTTGATTCTGGCAGTAAATCGGGATAATCCAGTGTGAAATGCAGACCTCGGCTCTCTTTCCGTTCTAGCGCACAACGCACGATTAATTCAGCGACTTGCACCAGATTGCGTAATTCCAGCAGATTGTTGGAAATCCTGAAATTGGAGTAATAGTCGTGAATCTCTTGTTGCAGCATATTAATACGGCGCAGAGCTCGTTCCAGGCGCTTGGTTGTGCGCACAATACCGACGTAATCCCACATAAATAGACGTAATTCGTGCCAGTTGTGCTGAATGACGACCTGTTCATCTGAATTGTCAACCCGGCTCTCATCCCAGAAGGGGAGTAGCGGTACTTCTTCTATTGTTTCGATCTGTTGTTGGATATTTTCCGCAGCAGACCAGCCATACACCAGACACTCCAGCAGAGAGTTAGATGCCATACGGTTTGCGCCGTGCAGACCCGTATAGCTGACTTCACCGATAGCATATAAGTTGTTGAGGTCAGTATGCCCCTGATGATCGACGACAATACCACCGCAAGTGTAATGCGCGGCAGGAACGATGGGAATCGGCTCTTTCGTTAGATCAAAGCCCAGTGTCAGCAATTTTTCATAAATCATCGGAAAGTGCTGGATAATGAAATCCGCTGGTTTATGGCTGATATCCAGAAACATGCAGTCGGCACCGAGGCGTTTCATTTCATGGTCAATCGCTCGTGCTACGATATCGCGAGGGGCTAGTTCAGCACGTTCATCGAAATCAAGCATAAAACGGCTACCGTCTGGTCGTGTCAGATAGGCGCCTTCACCTCGCAGGGCTTCTGTCAACAGAAAATTGCGTGCTTGTGGATGGAAAAGACAGGTCGGATGAAACTGGTTAAATTCCAGATTAGCGATACGGCAACCCGCGCGCCATGCCATTGCAATGCCATCACCGGATGAGATATCGGGATTTGTCGTATATTGATAGACTTTAGCTGCCCCGCCTGTTGCCAGTACCACGACCTTAGCACGATAAGTTTCCACCTGTTCTTGCTGACGATTCCAGATATAAGCGCCGACGACTCGGTTATCGCCATCTAACCGGGCTTTATTTGACGTAATTAAATCCACTGCGTTGCAGCGCTCTCTCACCGTGATATTTGGATGAGACATCGCTTTATCAACCAGTGTGGTTTCTACTTCTTTGCCGGTTGTATCCGCATGATGCAGAATACGGCGATGGCTGTGACCGCCTTCACGGGTCAGATGATATTGTTTTTCTCCATCTTCGCTGGTTTCTGTATCAAACATGACACCTTGATCAATCAACCATTGCACGCAATGACGGGCATTGCTGGTGATAAACTCAACAGCGCTTTTATCGCAAAGCCCTGCTCCGGCAATAAGAGTATCTTCAACATGGGACGCAATACTGTCTGTTTTATCAAATACAGCGGCGATACCACCCTGAGCATAATAGGATGCGCCTTCGCTAAGAATACTCTTACTTAATACCGTGACTTGATACTGCGAGGCGAGCCGTAAAGCCAGAGATAGGCCGGCGACACCACTGCCAATAATAAGTACATCGCTGTAATGTTGAGAGAATAATGATTGCATAATTGATGATGTATGAATGAAGATGGGTAAAAATCATGTTAGCCTATCAGATATGATCAAAGCTATGATTGCAATAAAATGATGACAAAAATTGAACTTCGCAGAATTTTATTACTCAAAGCCATGCTTGCTCAGGAATAGGACATCATGGTTGGTTCAGTAAATATCAATGTGGAGCTTTGCTTCAGGAGATTAAACCTCGGATGAGCGAGCAGTTAACGGATCAAATGCTGGTCGAGCGAGTGCAGAAAGGTGACCAAAAGGCGTTTAACCTACTGGTAGTCAGATATCAGCATAAAGTGGCGAGTCTTTTATCCCGCTATATTCCGCAGGGTGATGTTCCTGACGTTGCTCAGGAAGCATTTATTAAAGCCTATCGGGCATTGGCCACGTTTCGTGGCGATAGTGCTTTTTATACTTGGTTGTATCGTATAGCAGTAAATACTGCGAAGAATTATCTGACCGCTCAAGGGCGCCGTCCTCCATCCAGTGATTTGGATGCCAGTGACGCAGAAAATTATGAAATTTCGAGTGCATTAAAAGAAATTTCGAACCCTGAGAATTTAATGTTGTCAGAAGAATTGAGGCAGGTGGTTTTCCGTACCATTGAATCTCTTCCCGAAGATTTGCGAATAGCAATAACGCTGAGGGAATTAGATGGGTTAAGCTATGAAGAAATAGCTACCATTATGGGTTGTCCGGTAGGCACGGTTCGTTCCCGTATCTTCCGTGCAAGGGAAGCCATTGATGATAACATTCAACCACTGATTTAAAATTAAAAATAGTGGAACAATACTGAAGGGTACTTTGGCATGCAAAGAGAAAAACTTTCCGCGTTGATGGATGGCGAAACTCTTGATAGTGAAGTCGTTAGTATTTTGTCTAAAGATTCTGTAATGCAGAAACGCTGGGAAAATTACCACTTGATCCGTGACACATTGCGCGGTGATGTGACAGAAGTATTGCATCTGGATATTGCTAGTCGGGTTGCATTGGCACTTGAAAAAGAGCCGATTCATTCCACTCCTGGGGCTATTCCTGAATCTCAGCCTCAACCAGAGAGCTGGCAAAAAATGCCATTCTGGCAAAAACTTCGCCCTTGGGCGAGTCAAATGGTTCAAGTGAGTGTTGCAGCTTGTGTTTCGTTGGCAGTATTGGTTGGTGTACAGCAGTACAACAGTCATAGTGCTGAGGATCTTGAATATCAATCTGATACGCCCGCATTTAACACCTTGCCAATGATGGGATCGGCTTCTCCGGTGAGCTTGGGGGTGCCTTCCGGTGACGATATGTTTGGTAGTGATCAACGCATTCAAATGCAGGAACGTAATAAACGTATTAACATCATGCTGCAACAATATGAACTCGATCGCCGTGTGCATTTTAAGCAAAATGACGAACGGGGAATGCCACCACAGGTTGCGATTCCGGTTCCCGGAACGCAATCTTTAGGAATGCAATAGCAGTAATGAAACATATTTGGTTTTCCGTCTGTTTGCTGGCGGGTTGTTTGTTTGCTCCTTTACAAGCCTCGGCGCAGCTTAGCAGCGCTGAGGTTTTGTTGCAGGAGATGGGTAATGCTACTCAATCTCTGACTTACGAGCTTGCTTTTATTAATCTCAACCAGCAATCTATCGTCTCCGTTCGTTATCGCCACGCCGTTATCAATGATATTCCAATTGCTCAGATTATGCAGATGGATGGTTCTCGTAGGGAGATTGTCCAGCGTGGTAATGAGATCAGTTATTTTGAGCCTGGATTGGATGCTTTCAGTCTTAGCGGTAATCATATTATTGATTATTTGCCGGCCGTCATTTTTGCTGACTTCAATCAGTTGAAAAAATATTACAATTTCATTGACGTTGGTCGTACCCATATCGGTGATAGGCCTTGTCGGGTTGTACGCATAACCTCCAAAGATGAAGTGCGTTATAATTATATTTTACTGATCGACGAAGAAACTCATTTACCATTACGTATTGATTTACTTGATCGTGATAGTGAGGCGCTTGAGCAATTTAGGGTTGTTTCTTCCACCATCGGTGGGGATATCACTGATGCAATGAGTGTGATTACGCGTTTGAATATGCCGCCAATGCTGGTCATTCCACCGTCAGAGAAAGTTGTATTTAATTGGAAAGTAGGTAAATTGCCGGCTGGTTTCGTTGAGGTTTCGCGTAACCGTCGTAAATTGCCAAATAGTGACTCACTTGAATCCATTATGTTCAGTGATGGCTTGTTTAGCTTTTCGGTGAATGTGACTAACACTGATAAAACCGGCAAGTTGGAATATCCTCTCCGTGGTGGGCCCCGAACGATTTATAGTGTGATACGTGGAGCAAATGAGGTGACAATTATTGGTGAATTACCATTGGCAACTGCCAAGCGTGTCGCCGCTGGCGTCGCCTTTATAGGAGCTGACTGATGGTCAAAGAGTGGGCAACAGTAGTTCACTGGCAGCAGGGACGGGCGTTATTGCGTTATGGTTCCTCTTCTGGCTGCGGCAGTTGTCAGGCGCGAGCAACATGTGGTTCTTATTTACTCAATAAATTAGGACCTGATGGCATACATCAGCTTGAACTTGAGATTTTACAACCGTTGCAACCGGGGCAAAAAGTAGAAGTTGGGATACCCGAAGGGAGTTTGCTGCGTTCCGCATTACTGGTTTATTTGACCCCGCTTATTGGGTTATTCCTTGGCGGCGCACTTTTTCAGTTATGGGTAACCAATCAATTGTGGGTATTTTGTGGTGGTGTTTTAGGCGGCGCGCTAGGATTCTTCTTTGCCCGCAGAATCGCCGCTTACTGGGATAATCGGCAGGAATATCAACCTGTCGTTTTACAAATCGGCTTGCCTCCTGATGTTATTCACATTCAGCATCGAGAATAAATCTATTTTAATCGTCCAAAACGTCTAATAATTCGTACCTTAAAGCCGCAGGCATGACTAGGTTTTCGTAGATTTGGCATGTAGAATACAGCCTTTCAGGCCGGTGGCCGACCTAATAAACTGTCGCTTTATGTCCCTCTGTGTGTCCATTAGGCGAATGATTCAGAAATATCAAGGCAGAAAAATATTTATAATGAAGCAAATACGAAATTTCTCCATTATTGCTCACATTGACCACGGTAAGTCGACGTTATCTGACCGTATTATTCAAATTTGTGGCGGCTTAACAGATCGTGAAATGGCAGAGCAAGTGCTAGATTCAATGGATCTGGAGCGTGAGCGTGGTATCACCATTAAGGCCCAAAGTGTTACCTTGGATTACAAGGCGAATGATGGGCAACTCTATCAATTAAACTTTATCGATACGCCGGGGCATGTTGATTTCTCATATGAAGTTTCCCGTTCACTAGCTGCCTGCGAAGGGGCATTGCTGGTGGTTGATGCGGGACAGGGAGTGGAAGCCCAGACGCTGGCTAACTGTTATACCGCGTTGGATATGGATCTAGAAGTTGTTCCTGTGCTGAACAAAATCGATTTGCCAGCGGCAGAACCTGAGCGCGTAGCGGAAGAGATCGAAGATATTGTCGGTATTGATGCTACCGATGCAGTGCGCTGTTCAGCTAAAACGGGTGTTGGTGTACAAGACGTCATTGAGCGCTTGGTTAAAGAGATTCCAGCGCCGGAAGGCGATCCTGATGCGCCGTTACAGGCGCTTATCATTGACTCATGGTTTGATAACTACCTTGGTGTTGTCTCTCTGGTGCGGATTAAAAACGGTACCTTGCGTAAGGGTGATAAAATCAAGGTAATGAGTACTGGTCAGGTATATAACGCCGATCGCCTCGGCATTTTCACCCCTAAGCGTGTTGATCGCGATGTGTTAGGTTGTGGCGAAGTGGGCTGGTTAGTTTGTGCGATTAAAGACATTCTTGGCGCACCTGTTGGGGATACCTTGACACTGTCCCGTCAACCTGCGGAAAAACCGCTTCCGGGCTTTAAAAAAGTGAAGCCACAGGTTTATGCCGGGCTGTTCCCTGTTAGCTCTGATGACTATGAAGGGTTCCGTGACGCATTGGGTAAATTGAGTCTGAATGACGCTTCGCTATTTTATGAGCCGGAAAGTTCTTCTGCGCTAGGTTTCGGTTTCCGTTGTGGTTTCCTTGGTCTGTTGCATATGGAGATTATTCAAGAGCGTCTGGAACGTGAATATGATCTCGACCTGATTACAACGGCGCCGACGGTTGTTTATGAAGTGGAGACAACTAACCGCGAAATTATCTATGTGGATAGCCCCTCTAAACTACCGCCGCTGAATAATATTGAAGAGCTGCGTGAACCCATTGCTGAGTGTCATATGTTGTTGCCTCAGGAGTACTTGGGGAACGTCATTACATTATGTGTTGAGAAACGCGGTGTGCAAACCAACATGGTTTACCACGGTAAACAGGTTGCGCTAACTTACGAAATACCGATGGCAGAAGTGGTTTTGGACTTCTTCGATCGATTGAAATCTACCTCTCGTGGTTATGCTTCGCTGGATTATAATTTCACTCGTTTCCAGTCATCTGATATGGTTCGTGTGGATGTATTGATTAACGGTGAACGAGTTGATGCATTGGCGTTGATTACTCACCGTGGCAATGCACAGTACCGAGGCCGGGAGCTGGTGGAGAAGATGAAAGAACTTATTCCTCGTCAGCAGTTCGATATCGCAATTCAGGCTGCGATTGGTAATCATATTATTGCTCGCTCAACAGTGAAGCAATTGCGTAAAAACGTCTTGGCGAAGTGTTATGGTGGTGACGTCAGCCGTAAGAAAAAGCTATTGCAGAAACAGAAAGAGGGTAAGAAACGAATGAAACAAGTGGGTAACGTTGAGTTACCACAGGAAGCTTTCTTAGCCATTCTTCATGTTGGTAAAGACAATTAATAAGCTTAAGGAGTCTAAATGGCTAACACTTTTGCCCTGATCCTAACGTTGGCAACGTTAGTCACCGGCATTATTTGGTGTATTGATCGTTTCAAATGGGCACCAGCGCGCAAGAAAAAACTTGCCAGATTGCAAGAGTTGACTGAAGGTACAATGGATCAGGAGCATTTGGCTGAGACTATTAACAAGCCAACATGGGTGGATACTTGTTCATCTATTTTTCCTGTGTTAGCCGTGGTTCTGATCCTGCGCTCCTTTGTTTATGAGCCTTTTCAGATCCCATCGGGTTCCATGATGCCGACTTTATTGATTGGCGATTTCATTCTGGTGGAGAAATATTCATACGGATTGAAAGATCCCATCACTCAAACAACACTGATTAAGACTGGCAAACCAAAGCGTGGCGATGTTGCCGTATTTAAATACCCGTTGGACCCGAGTTTTGACTACATCAAACGGGTGGTTGGTTTACCGGGCGATAAAATTATTTATGATCCGGCAAAGAAAGAGTTGCGTATTTTTTCTAATTGCAGCAAAACAGGGAATTGTCAGGAAGAATTACCGGTTTCTTACGGTTCACTATTCCCAAGTGAATGGACAATGCAGCAGTATGGTGTCGATTCCAAGGGTGAAAGTTTGAAAAAGGTAGGTGTTTTCCAAATCCCTGTTGAAGAAACGTTGCCGCCTTACAGTATGCGGCAGGGTGAACGGATTGAGAATCTGGACGCGGTAACCCACCATATTTTGGAGATTCCAGGTGTACTATC
Source organism: Photorhabdus aballayi (assembly GCF_026153155.1). Lineage (NCBI taxonomy): Bacteria > Pseudomonadati > Pseudomonadota > Gammaproteobacteria > Enterobacterales > Morganellaceae > Photorhabdus > Photorhabdus aballayi. The sequence goes on from NZ_JAPFCD010000004.1 coordinate 172,075, forward strand.
GGTACCTAATTTCCGTCAGCCTGGCTTGCCAGAGGGAATGTGGATTGTGCCTGAAGGCCACTATTTTATGATGGGCGATAACCGTGATAATAGCGCTGATAGCCGTGTATGGGGTTTTGTTCCTGAGAAGAATCTGGTCGGCCGCGCTTCAGCTATCTGGATGAGTTTTGAAAAACAGGAAGGAGAATGGCCTACCGGAGTTCGCTTCAGCCGTATTGGTGGAATTAATTAATATTTTTATATTAGCGAAGCATTAATTTTACTCGCAGTGTAGAATGTCCTTTCAAACTTAATGACTGGCTCCTACGAGGAGCCAGTGCAAACGCAACAGTTTTGTCAGGGTTTCTGAACAGGTTTGTTGCGTGTGCGTTTTTACTTGACGAATTCTGACCGATATTGGTAGCACATGAATCCCATTGTAATTAACAGATTGCAGCGTAAGCTGGGGTACACTTTTGATCAGCATGATCTGCTGATACAGGCGTTAACTCATCGTAGTGCCAGCAGTAAACATAATGAGCGGCTGGAATTTCTTGGCGACTCAATTCTGAGTTTTGTTATTGCCAATGCGTTGTATCATCGTTTTCCTCGTGTTGATGAAGGGGATATGAGCCGCATGCGCGCCACACTGGTGCGTGGTAATACACTGGCTGAGTTGGCAAGGGAATTTGAATTAGGTGAATGCCTTCGTTTAGGGCCGGGAGAACTGAAAAGCGGCGGCTACCGTCGTGAATCAATACTGGCTGATACCGTTGAAGCATTGATTGGCGCGATTTTCCTTGATAGCGATATCCAGATGATTGAAAGAATTATTCTGAGATGGTACGAAACCCGCTTGAATGAAATCAGCCCTGGCGACAAACAAAAAGATCCAAAAACCCGTTTACAGGAATATTTGCAAGGGCATCATCTGCCTTTGCCATCATATCTGGTTGTTATGGTTCGTGGTGAAGCTCACGACCAAGAATTTACTATTCACTGTCAAGTGAGCGGTATCGAACAGCCAGTTAAAGGAACAGGCTCCAGCCGCCGCAAAGCGGAACAGGCAGCGGCTGAGCAAGCATTAAAACAACTGGAGCTTGAATGAGCGAACAAGAAACCTATTGCGGATTTGTTGCAATAGTTGGACGGCCTAATGTGGGGAAATCCACGCTGCTAAATCAGCTTTTAGGTCAGAAAGTATCTATTACGTCCCGTAAACCGCAGACGACTCGTCACCGTATTATGGGTATCCATACAGAAGGTGCGTATCAGACTATTTATGTGGATACACCTGGATTACATATTGAAGAAAAACGGGCGATTAACCGGCTGATGAACCGGGCAGCCAGCAGTTCTATCGGTGATGTGGAGTTAGTTATTTTTGTTGTCGAAGGGACTCATTGGACCCCGGATGACGACATGGTACTGAACAAGCTGCGTAATCTGCGTTGTCCGGTTTTACTGGCTATCAATAAAGTGGATAACGTAACCGATAAAACCAGTTTGTTGCCGCATATTGGTTTTCTCAGTAAACAGATGAGTTTTCTTGATGTTGTCCCGATGAGCGCTGAAAAAGGCATGAATGTTGATACGATTGCCAAAATTGTGCGCGGATATATCCCGAAAGCGACTCACCATTTCCCGGAAGATTATATTACTGACCGTTCTCAGCGATTTATGGCTTCTGAGATTATTCGGGAAAAACTTATGCGTTTCCTTGGTGAAGAATTGCCGTATTCTGTCACAGTTGAAATTGAGCAGTTCGTGGCGAATGAGCGCGGTGGTTACAATATCCACGGTTTGATTCTGGTTGAGCGTGAAGGTCAGAAGAAAATGGTTATTGGCAATAAAGGTAGTAAAATCAAAACCATTGGTACTGAAGCCCGTCAGGATATGGAAAGGCTGTTTGATGTAAAAATCCACTTAGAACTGTGGGTTAAAGTTAAAGCGGGTTGGGCTGATGATGAGCGGGCGTTACGTAGCTTGGGCTATGTCGATGATCTGAAATAAGGATCTCTGTGGACGGTTGGCAACGTGTTTTTGTTCTGCATGGTCGCCCTTACAGTGAAACTAGCCTGTTACTGGATCTGTTCACTGAAAATGAAGGGCGAATTAGCGTGTTGGCAAAAGGCGCACGTAGCCGTCGTTCCAATTTGAAAGGCTGCTTGCAGCCCTTTACCCCATTGCTGGTTCGTTGGAGTGGGCGGGGAGCAATTAAAACGCTGCGTGATGCAGATCCTATCTCTCTGGCCCTTCCTCTTACTGGCAGCGTGTTGTACAGCGGTTTATATATCAATGAATTGCTGTCAAGAGTGCTTGAACAAGGAACGGCTTATCCCGCCTTATTCTTTGATTATCTCCAATGTTTGCAGGTTCTTGCTGCCAGTGAATATACCCCGGAATATGCATTACGTCGGTTTGAACTAGCGTTGCTGGCAAATCTTGGTTATGGCGTTGATTATCTGCATTGTGCGGGCAGTGGCGAACCTGTAGCTGACACGATGACCTACCGTTATAGAGAAGAAAAAGGCTTTATCGCTAGCTTGGTTGTTGATCATTACAGTTTTACCGGGCGCGAATTAAAATCACTGGCAACTCGTGAATTCCCTGATTCTGAGACATTAAAGGCAGCAAAGCGTTTTACGCGTATTGCATTAAAGCCTTATCTCGGTGGTAAGCCGCTAAAAAGTCGTGAATTATTTCGGCAATTTGTACGTCAGAAGCCTGAAAAGAAAGAAAACTAATGAATTTGTTTCTCTTCAAGATGGAAAGTGTAAACTTGTCATATTCTAATATGACTACAGGAGATAAATGTGGCTGAAGTATTATTAGGCGTGAATATCGATCACATTGCGACGGTGCGCAATGCTCGTGGCACCAATTATCCTGATCCGGTCCAAGCGGCTTTTGTTGCGGAACAGGCGGGAGCAGATGGTATCACCATTCATTTACGTGAAGATCGCCGTCATATTACCGATCGGGATGTAGAACTGTTGCAGAGAACCATCCAGACGCGGATGAATCTTGAAATGGCCGTGACAGATGAAATGGTAGATATTGCCTGTCGTATTAAACCTGAATTTTGCTGTTTGGTGCCTGAAAAACGGCAGGAAGTGACAACAGAAGGGGGCTTAGATGTTATTGGTCAGAAAGATAAGGTTGCTGCGGCGGTTAAGCGTCTATCTGATGCGGGTATTCTTGTCTCGTTATTTATTGATGCGGAACATCGACAAATTGATGCGGCTAGTGAAGTTGGCGCACCTTTCATTGAAATTCATACAGGTGCTTATGCCGATGCAGAAAATGAAGTAGAACAGGAAAAAGAATTTCATCGTATTAAAGAAGCCGCGACTTATGCAGCGAGTAAAGGTCTAACGGTTAATGCCGGTCATGGGCTGACATATCATAATGTACAACGTATTGCTGCTCTGCCAGAAATTTATGAGTTGAATATTGGTCATGCCATTATTGGACGTGCGGTATTCAGTGGTTTGACTGCTGCGGTGGCAGATATGAAAACCCAAATGCGGAAAGCTCGCCGTTAATGGCTATTATTGGGTTAGGTACAGATATTGTTGAAATTGCCCGTATTGCAGGGGTTGTCGAGCGCTCAGGCGAGCGCTTGGCAAAACGCATTCTCAGTGAATTAGAATGGGAGCAATACCAGCAACATGAAAAACCGGTTCGTTTTTTGGCTAAACGCTTTGCGGTAAAAGAGGCCGCAGCAAAGGCATTAGGAACCGGTATCCGTAATGGGCTGGCATTTAACCAGTTTGAAGTGGTTAATGATGCACTGGGAAAACCGATTTTGCGGCTCTATGGCGCGGCGGCAGCGTTGGCTCATCAATTAGGAGCGACCTCTTTGCATGTGACATTGGCCGATGAGCGTCGCTATGCCTGTGCAACCGTTATTCTTGAGCGTTAATTTCAGATTTTATCTGCATGATGCAGTAATACAAATTTATCCCACAGTTGCTCTTCTGTTTCTTGTCGGTCTGGATCGGTGATAATGGTATTATTTATCGGACAGACTGATTGACAAGTTGGCGTATCATAATGACCGATGCATTCAGTACAACGGTCGGCATCAATCTCATAAATTTCATCTCCCATCGATATTGCCTGATTGGGACATTCGGGCTCACACATATCACAATTGATACAGCTTTTTTTGATTAATAACGACATTTCAATCTTTTGTGAAAATTATATCTGTAAATCAATGAATTAAAATGCTTTCGTATTCGTTACTTTTGTCCGTGTCTTGTGTTTTCATACAGTATGTTTTACATTGGAAAACCTTCTTCCGTAACACAAAACCGCAACACATGCCTATTTTAAGGAGATGAAAAGCGGTAATGTGTGAACATAAATATCAATATGATGATATTACAGGATTTTTCGATGAAAAATACAGTAACACAAACAGTTAAGCACTCTAAAAATGACGAATACTTAAGCGCATTAAAGAGTTGGGACTCTTGCAAGCCCCCGTACACAAGCTCACACATAAAAACCTGTGTTACGGCTGCAAAGGTTATATTAAAACAATTAGGTAAACCACGTCGATCTAAGTATGAAAAAGAAAACTATCTGAGGATAGATTTTAGTAAGGCAGGAAAGGTTACAATCTACGCCGAATACCCGAAAAATATGGGATTAAAGGGTCGGAAATTGGGAGAGTGGCCGGAGTTAACTTTAGCTATCGCCAGAGAAAATGCACAGGAACTTGCGAAGGAAGGATTGACGGCGGAATCCGTACATCAGGTCCTTGCTTCATATGAAAATGACTTGCGAGCAAAAGTCGCTAGAATGAAACTTGGTGAAAATAGTTTCCATACATATAATTGCAGAATAAAACAATTAAAAGAATCATTCAGTTCGCGGGAAGTCTTTAGTAATGTCACTTACCAGCGCTTAATTGAAGCTCTTGATTTATGGATTGAAACAAAATCTAACAATCAAGCTTACGAGTTATTTGCAGAACTACGGAGATTCTGGAAATTTGCGGCCCCCTTACATTGTGGTGGTAAAAATATCGCTGCTAGTATTCCAGACGACTATATTTCTTCCCGCGTACAACGTCCCACTCCTACCCGTCGATTTACAGATATAGAGTCTATTGCGCAATTATGGGTCAACGTTGCGGCATGTACTTCTGTCCATCAAAAAAATGCGATTCGTTATATGATTCTAACTGGCGTCAGGCCAATCAATGTGGCTAATTTGCGATGGGAATATGTTAACGAAGATGCTGGAGAAATTATCTACCCTGCTGGGTTAACAGGGATGCGCGGAGCAATGAAAACCCAAAAAGAGTTTCGATTGCCAATCACGCCAATGCTGAAAATTATAATTGATGAGCAAAAAGCGTGGCGTGATTCTGTAAATGGGTGCAACAAGGACTATGTATTTTTGCAGCCAAGAAATATAACGCAACCATTCGCGAAACGTTCGTTAGATAAGCTGATAAAAACCCATAGTCCTGATAATGCGCTGAAAGGAGTTGTCCATGATGGAACGGTAAAAGGAAAGTCTAAGGCATTCAATACAATGTGTAGAAAGTTCTTGAAAAGTAACATCATCGCCCAGATGAGGGCAAAAGGCCATTCTCGTTCTGATACGAAGGAGATTAGCCTTTTATGCATGCATCATTCTAATAAAAATTCAGATCCTATGGCCGAGCATTACGATTTTTCTGACGAGATATTACAAGAAGAAATATCGCTAAAACGGCAAGCATTTGAAGCTCATGAAAACAGTATAATGACACATGTAACCCTCTTACGAAGGAAAAGGGGCTAATACATGCTTCTGCATTTTTCTTTAAATGCAATAACATTCTTATACTCGTACCGGACGACTTTATTTGTGAACCTGATAGGCGCTAATATTTTTTTATGTCGATGGTGATTATTCCAATCCGCCAATGTTTTTTGAGTAATTCCCCCTAATAAGGTACAAACTTGTTCGGGGGTCAATAAATCATCATCTTTGTACAATCTTTCCATGCTCATTTCTCGCCTCTCTGATAACCATTCTCCAAAATTATCCTTGCTACCGTTGCCGGAGTTGTCTTGTCACTCCAGACAAGATCATCAATCAGAAAGTTCAGTTCAGCAGCAAGTACGGCTTCTAAGTCTTTGGGCCAATACTCATACACAATATCGCTGTAATAAGAATATTCGATGACTTTAAGTGTCACTAATGCCATCTCTTCTGGTGTTCTGTCAGCCTTTCTGTAACCGGCATTCCAAACCGCTTCGGTGATATTAGATGGATCTCCCGATGGATCTCCCCATGCCGAGGCTATTACTTGGGTTAAGTGGAATGAGTTATTGATCATACTTTTTCCTCTGGTGACTAACGGTATCTATGTCTTGCCCGCAAAAAGGGCAGTAATTCAGCATAATGCCACTGCCAACAAACTCACCAGAATGCAACTGGACAATATCAGTGCCCGGTTCCCCGGTTTTCATGTTGAACCTCATTGGCAGAAATAGCCCCTTGCTTCGTTTTGTTGGTGTACCGAATTCGAACGCTTTTGCTAATCCGTTACAGACAGTTAACTTGTTCCCATTCTTCTGTCACCGTGCGCCTCCCTAAAAAGGATTTTGTATGCCCGCAATACATGCGTTGTTTTGCCTGTGATAGTGGTTTTCCTTAATAGAAAACCAGCAGACCGAGCGCGAACAGGTACCATTAACAGGGCGGCATCGACACAACGATTATGCTTGCGGCACTCAGTTATAAAGCTGGTCACAATGATTTTTGAAACCATACCTTCATCGAGGTATTTGATTTTCATAATTCCCATCCCCTCATTTCCCGCTCTATTACTTCGAAAATATCCTCTGGGCAGGGCATGACTATAAAAACAGGGTTGCCGTAATACTTGTTCGTCAACGGGCAGAACCGAAAGCGGCAAGCTGTCTTCATGCCGGATGGCTCCATTATCATCGTTCCCACCCCACCAAACATCTGAGAGGGGTAGGACAGATATTCGGTGCGAAAGAACGGCATAACATCCTGCTTCTCTGTTGGGATGATTTTGTCAAAATCAGGAAAACGACCATTCAGTATTTTCAGATTATTAAAGCCAAACAAGCGACCCTCTTCATCATAGTGAAATGCCTTGCTACCTCCGTCTAAGTCTATCTTTGTGTTTTCAGCGGCTTCTGGAATATCGCCATCAAACCGAATAATCAGATCAATATCGGTATCAATGTTGTGCTCCATACGAACAGCAACATGCCCGTTAGCAGCCTCAATATATTTACGTGATATATGCACCCCGGTTAATCCAGGGTATTTTTCCGCCAGTTTTTCTTTGGCTGCACAGACCAGTGCGGCGCGTAATAAATTGGTATCAATAATCATGTGATTCTCCTGTCAATGAAGGACGGGCATAGAGTCAAACTCGCCAGCCTCTGCCGCTTTGATTAATGCATCATGCAAGATAGAAAGCCCCTCGCGCCCTTTCTCAGATAACCAGTTACCGCTCTCCGGCTGCATATTGATAAAATCCATGTACATTCTGACCGCCATATCTGCCCCGTCTTCGCTACCGGACCGCTCAAAGGCGATCCCTTCAATATGGGTTGCTAACATCACGCGCTCTACTAATGGGTAGACCGTGATTGCAGATACACCATTAACGTAAATCGCTGCGGTATCGGTGCCGCCTTTGTCGTTATCAACTTCACGAGTACCGTTTCTGTCTATTTGCTCTCGCACAAACGAGGCTGATACAACCCATCGCCACAACATCAACCGTTGATCGCTGGTCGGCGCATGGAAGCCCGCTTTCCAGCCATGAGAAATAGCCGATACCAATTCAAAGCCCAGCAATAAATCATTGTCATATTGGCCGGCGTCCAACGATACCAATGCTTCTGCATAACTCATGATTTTGCTGTTCGCCGCATCAGTGATGACAATGACGCCATGCTTGCCGTAATCAAATGCTATTTCAGTGTGATGTTTGTTCATTACTTACCCTCCCAGCCGATAACCTGAAACAGACCCATTTTGGGGTGATACCATTTGGATTTGCGTTGTTCAGCTTCGCTCATCATCAGGCGGAATGCGCTCATGAAGTCTTCCTCAAATACGATTTTCATCGGGCGAGGCTGGCCGTCTGGCGTCAGGATGGTGATGCTGTCCGTTGGTACGTTGTAGACTTCTGCCAGCGTCCGGCACTTAGCATCGGTCAAACCGCATTTAACGCGGAGGAGGGAGTAGCCAACCCATCCGCTAGGAATTGCGCCTTGCTTAATGCGTTCGATGGTTTCAGAAACCTCTTCAACTTTTTCTTCAACTTGGTTAAGGCGGCGTTCCTGTTCCACTTGTGCTAAGGCGTAAGCAAGATTAAGTTCAGCCTGGGATTTTGGTTTTGTGGCGCCAGACTCCAGAGCAAACCAGCGATCAATGATGGAGGCCCGACGTCTTACGTCATATCCGGTAATCAGGATTTCGGTATTTCGGCGATCAAGGAGAATTTCACTGATAAAGCCCCTCTCATCAATAACAACAGTAATTCCCGCAGTAAACATAACTTGTTGATTTCTATGATTCCTCAAAAATGAGGAATCAAATTCAATGTTATAAACGGCTTTCAGAATTTCCCGGATGTCACGAATAACGTTATCGTGACGCTTATCTGTTAGCTCAGCAATCTCACGACTGCTCATCATTGGCTGATTGCTGGTGGTTATATTGGTCATTTTCATACCTCTTGCTTTTTCATTGCCTTAAGTAAGGCTTTCTTGAATTTCTTTTCTTGGCACAGGTCCAGGTACATAATCATTAGCGTTTTGTTTAACCAGATTTCATCAGTGTCGGGATCACGCCTGACACTATCGGGATAAATCGCGAGATACTCTTTCACTGCATCCAGTGACAGGAACTCTTCCGGTGTTAATTTGCGTGCCTGCCTGCGATTGTGGGTTACTCTGGATTCCCGACTGACAGAAGTCACACCAGATGTATGCGGTTTGTTTTGACAGCCCATTACGAACCCTCCGCTTTATCGATATGGATCTTTAGAGCATCAGCGAGTTGTTTCGCTTCTCTCTCTTTTTTGCGGCGTTGTTTGTTATCGGCCTGCCATTGTTCATAGCGTTCATGCAATGAATGACGTTTTAAATTCAGTTCAACGCGATATTCAGCCCATTCACAATTAATTTGCTTCTTGGCATGTTCAGCGACTTTATTCCAGAGAACCGCCGCAATTTCATATTTTTCTTCATGCTCACTTTGAATAGCTCTCTGTGAGAAATTAAAATGGGTAATATTCACTATGAGTCCTTATTTACTGAAAGGTATATTCTGGTGAAAATCCACCGTGTTTAGCCCTTTCTGCAATTAACTTAACGAGGGCTTGCATAAAGTCATCACCTTCATTTGTTAACTTATCCCCATATTTTGACAGATAATCACCGTAGCTATTTAAAATATAGTTATTAGCTTTATCTCGCTTATATTCGTTATAAGCAGGAACTTCGAAAAACACATGTAAAGCTTTCTTTAATATCTCCTCTGATAATTCAATAGTACACATAGAGCCATCATGAAGACTAACAGCAATGCAATAACTACCGGTCTTTTTCATCATTGCATCAAGTTTTGCTGCTATTAAACGATTTCTGTAACGTTCAATTAATGTTTGATTACTCATAAATACAATCCTGATTTCAGGCTGAGACAATCCTCAGCCATTAAGCTGTAATTAAAAGTTAACTGATTATTGCATTGTTAATTCAGCATGCACGGTTGTTATTTTCAGGTATTATTTTTTTACCCCCGTCAATCTGAATTCAACATTAACTTCATCAAATATACCTTTTAATAATTCGACTTCGCATTTTGCTTCATCGTCATTATCGGCTTCAACCCAGAGCGTTGTCGCCTGACTGTTAATTGAGAGATAGATAATTTCAACTTCGTACATTTTTACAACTCCTGACTTTAATTAAGGTATGACTGGACTATTTTTGACAGTAGCATTAGTAAACCCTTTTCTTAATCGCCCGGTTTTACTGAGAGCGTCAATATACTGTTCGCTAGATATATTTATTTTAGGTTCCTTTTGGCTTTTAATCTTTTCTATTTGCCTCCCCATTGTTTCAATTTCTTTTATCAGTCCGAAAACCAGATCTTGTATTGCACCGATAGCATAAGATTCATCACAGTCTTTTTTATATGATTCCTGCCATATGTGAAGAAGTGCTTCTATTTGTTTTGTCTTTACCTCTGTATATGAGAAAGCGGTCTCTAAATCAAACATAGCTTTTTTTAAATCAAACATAATCGCCTCTCTTTATTTATTGTTGTTATGTTCGCAATGTCAATTAAATTGGTAAGTTGTTTAATTACTTCCAAGAGTAAAAGACTGTCCGGCCTGCCTTTGTTTTTTGATGAGGTATCAAGTTCATCGTAAATATCTTTAAGCTTAACTAATTCATTAAAGAAATCGTCATTGTCAGCAAGATCTGACTGGCTATTAACTACGGCCACAAATTGATCATGGAGTGCAATGTAGCTTTCCCAAATAATTTTAGCTGGAGTTACATTGACAACCTGTGGTGAAAACAATGTTGTATTAAGCATGTTTCACCTCATTATTAATTTGGCCCATCCATACAATGAAATATCCTGAAAACATTTCGGATAACGCATCTTTGGCTTGCTGATAACTTTCAGCTACGTATTTAACTTTGACAATGAGCTGTTCAGTATCGGCGTGTTTTTTGACTGCAAAAATAAAAGTCTTTATGTTAGTATTTGTATTGAACATAGTAATCATGCCTCAAAGTGCTTATTCTGTTCAGGCTCTGGTACCCGACGCCAATCAAACACCAGAGCCATTTTTAAATTAATTCAGTCAAGATTAGGCTTGCTTGCTCCCAGTACGGACTCAAGGGAGCAGTTGATTTCATGGTTAATATCACATACAAGAGCAATTAGTTCGCACAACTCACCTGAACATTTTTCTTTGTCAGCCATACTTGTAATGACTTCATAGAGTGAACAGGCTAAACCGGAACGATATCTTGCATCATCTAAAGTGATTGGTTTACGCATGATCTGTCTCCATGTTATAGCGTTTTATTGCTGAAAAAATAAAAGTCTTCTTGAACATAATAATCATACCTCGGTGTGTTTATTGTTGTTCCTGCTCATTCAGCCACTTCTGTTTCTTCTGGTGATTAAAACTATCACCTTGGTGGTATTTAATCTATCACTATGGTTTTAATTATTCTAGACCTATAGTGATAAAAATTTATTTTTTATTTTATGAGATTGAAATAAAAGAAATTTTTGTTAAAAAACAAAAAATGTTTTTTTATCTTGATAATTGTAATGATTTAGTTAAAAATTAAGGTACTGTACGTCTAAACAGTACCTTAAGGGGAAAGAATGCCAGAACTATTGCGAACGCACCCAGGGATTTATGCTACAGCAATCGAAATTGAACGGGGTTATTATCGTCTTCGTTTCATATCGCGGAACAGGTATACAATAACACCCACTAATTCAACGTCAGGACTAATAGGAGTTAATGGTACCCTAGAGTCATCAACCGATAGAAAGCCGAAAGCACCACCTTGTACAAAACGATATACAGAGTAGTTTTCTCCTATGCGCGCATATACCAAATCATTGTTAGCTGCTTTTTCTGATCTATCGATTACAATTAAAGAACCTTCTGGAGCTTCTGCGCAGCCAGTATTTTGGGTGATTCTATACGCTCTGTATGTGTCAGATGATTCAAAGAATCCCGGAATCATAATTGTATCCCCTGTATCACTATCGGCATCATAGATTTTTACAGGAAATGATTTAGTGCACTTTACCACCACTGAGGCGGGCGAGTTATCTGGGTGCATGGGACCGCTGCCATCACTAAGCCACTCTGGGCGTACACCGAGAACCCTAGCTAAATCAACAACTTTAGTAGTGCTCTGCGCTTTTCCTGTGGTTAATTTCCATATCATGGACTGAGCCATGTCTACTTCTTTGGCAAGAGAAGACTGCGTGAAGTCTTTCTTTCTCATTGCTTCTTTTAGTCTTTTCGCGAATGTCATACCCACCTCTTCAATAAGTTTTGTTAATTCTATCTCTAAAGTGATATCTTTGCAAAAACACTATAGTGATTGATTTATCTTTTTGGTGATATTAATATCACTATGGAGTTAATGAGAGGATGGAGTATGAAAAATCTTGCGGTAGAAAAGGCTATAAAAATTGTAGGTAATCAAACAATACTTGCCAATGCATTAGGGTGTCGACAGTCATTAGTTAGCGCTTGGTTGCATGGAAAGAAGCGCGTTTCTGTTTCATCTGTTCTTGACATTGTGGACCTTACAAAAGGCGAAGTTCAACCTCACGAATTACGTCCAGATCTTCCAAAGGTATTTCCACCGCCCGGAAATTATTAACCATGTTCCCTAATTACGCACAGGTATCAATGCCATCTCAATATTTTCCTGATGACGGCAAGTGGATACAGGAGATGTTGTTGAGTCTTGATCCGGCTACACGGGCAAAAATCACGGTTAAGTATGCCGAGGTTTATCAAATCGCATGGGATGAAGAACCGGTTTCGTATCGGAAAGATAACGCAGCGAGACGGGCGGCAAACATCAGGCTCAGGGAGTTTGTCAGGAAGTATGCAAGAGCGAGTCAGGGTTATACCGAGAAGCCGCTTAGGGCACCGAAAGCACAGCCAGAGAACCAGCCCCAATCGGAGGTGGCAGGATGATCGCGGTGGTATCAGGCAGTACGGAAAAGGCTGTGTCTTCTGGCTGTGGGAGCGGTGGTGAGGGGATCACTAGGGCTAACCATGAGGAAACAGTCAAATGAGAATAATTATCAAAGTGGGTAAAAAGCCCCAAAAAAACCCAAAAAAGTGGCAGTCAGGAAAAAGTATTAAATAAGTACCCCCTTATTTTTTTTAGGACAAATGAGAATGATTATCAAAAACGAAAAAGCAGAAAAGATTATCAAAAAACATCGTGCTCTTGTGAGCTGGAAGCCGGCACGAGCCGTTGCTGAATTAATCGCTGCGGGCATGTCAGAGTCTGAAGCCGCCGCTATGGTCAAGGCCAACGCGCCGGCACGGAAAACACATAAACCTCACAAACCTCATAAGCCCCACAACAGCCATGCAAAACCGGTGGATCTGGAAGCGCTGAGCACTCACTACCTCGTGGTGGGTGATTATGACCTGCTGAGTCTCAAGCATCAGGACGCATTGATTGCCGCTATCCGAAACGGAAAAGGCAAGAGCTCATGGCATGATGAGCCAATGGCGGTAACGCTGTTCGGGTTAGTTAAAGCCTATCCGATTATCACGACAGCCGAGGTGAATAAATTCCTCTGCCGTAACGCATTTATCGACAGCATTCCGTTGTTCATTGACGGGGAGATGTTTGAGGGTGAAGCCATGCCGTCAGCGAATAACGACAGCGTGAAGGGGGTATTTCGCGCCGTTAAGCAACTGAAAAAAATCACTGACCACTTAGTGGATACCGGCGAATTAACCTTCAAAAAATATCTTGACCGCGTACCGACTGACGAAGATGTCAAACGTGCGGTGGGTATCGTTGCGCCGGTCATCGTTAATCCCTATTTCCATCAAATTGACTATGAGCGTCAATACAACGATATGCCTGCGCGTGAACATGCTGAGGACAGTAAGCGGATTATCAACGAGTGGAAAAAAGGACTAAAAATTAAGGGAGGCAAGAAACCGGTCGAAACTTTGGCGAGTCAAACACCGGCTCTTGCGGGCACCACAGAGAATTCAGCACCTGTGAGCGATTATGTCACCAAATCCGCTTCAAGGGAATGGGGGAAGTAAAACATGCTGACGATCACCCCAAATACAACCCAGAGCCGCGCCTTGTCCATGTTGCGCCAGAACTGGAAGCAGCACAGTACATTCATGGTATATGCGCCTACTGGGAGCGGTAAAACAGGCTTATCGGCATTCATCACAGCCGGTTTCGTCTCTCGCGGAATGCGGGTGATGTTTGTCGCGCCTTACTTAACTTTGGTGCGTCAGACTGCTACCCGGTTTATTCAGTACGGACTGCCAGAGGAAGAAATTGGCTACGTATGGCGGGATTACCAGCCCCATGATCCGAACCGGCTAATTCAGATTGCCTCGGCTGACACGCTTATTCGTCGTGACATGCCAGACAACATCGACTTGTTGATCATTGACGAGGCCCATTTGCGCCGTAAAAAACTGCTTGAGGTCATTCAATATCTTGCAGAGAACACCGGAGTAAAGGTTGTCGGCCTGTCAGGAACGCCATTCTCCCCGTTTCTGGGAAACTATTATCAACAGCTTTTGAAACCAACAACGATGAAGGAGCTTATCGCTAAAGGCGAACTTAGCAGTTATGAATTTTATGCCCCCACCAAGCCGGACCTGAAAGGCGTAAAACTGACATCAAACGATGACTTTGGGCGGGATTACAAAGAAGACCAGCTTGCCGAGATCATGGGGGATTCAACGCTGGTGGGCGATATCGTCAGGAACTGGCTGGAGAACGGTAACGATGAACCGACGATTTGTTTTTGCGTCAACGTGGCCCATGCCAATTTTGTTACAGTCGAATTTAACAAAGCCGGTGTCAATGCCGAGGTGATCATTGCTGAGACGCCCCCGGAAGAAAGACAAATCATCATCCATCGGTTTGAACAGGGTGTAACAAAAATTTTGGTGAGTGTTAGTACACTGATAGCGGGATTTGATAGTGACGTCCGGTGCATTATCTACGCCCGGCCTACCAAATCAGAAATCAGATGGACTCAAAGTCTTGGCAGAGGCTTAAGGGCTGCTCCGGGTAAGGAGGCGTGCCTTATCTTCGATCACTCCGGCACGGTTCACCGACTTGGCTATCCAGACGACATCGAATATGACGAGCTGCCATCTAAAAGTGACGGAATGAAAGAGGCTTCTCGTCGTACTGACAGCGATAAAGCTGAAAAGCTGCCGAAGGAGTGTCCCTCTTGTCATTACATGAAACCCGCAGGTGTTTATGCCTGCCCCAAGTGTGGATTTAAGCCCTTAAGCGGTGAAGATGTTGAAGTGGATCGCTCCCGTGGACTGAAAAAGCTTAGCAATAAAGCGCATGTTTATACGCAGGCTGAGAAACAGAGCTTTTATTCACAGTTGAAGTATTACCAGAACCAGCGGGCAGCACAGGGGAAGATCCTTAGTGATGGTTGGGTAGGCAATACCTTTAAAGACAAATTCGGCGTCTATCCACGCGGTTTGCATAACACCCCGCAGGAGCTGACACCGGAAGTCAATAACTTCATCAAATGGAAACAGATTGCTTATGCAAAAAGTCAGGAGAAAAGGCAACTCAGTTCAGCCACGCAGGGAGGTAGCTTATGAAAACAACGGATGCCGTTATCGGAAAATGGTCGATAGTTTTTGAGCATTACGGTTTACCCCCCATCACAGGGAAAAAGCATTACAAGGGCAAATGTCCTATTTGCGGTCAGAAGGGAAAATACCGCTGTGATGATCAAGATGGGCGCGGAACCTTTATTTGCGTTTGTAATACTGGTGATGGGTGGAAATTACTTTCGCTGACGCAGAAAAAAGATTTCGGAACGCTGGCGAATGAGATCGACGCCTTTTTGGGTATCCAGTCCGACAAGCGCAGTGTGGTTAAAAAAGAAACTGATATCACGGCCTTTAGGAGTCGGGTAACGGCCTGTTACCCCAATATTCTCAACCTGAAAGGGACGCAGGGGGAGGCTTATTTACGGAACAGAGGCATTCATATTCTGCCTGCTGACAATATGAAGTATTGCCCCGATCAGCCCACCCACAAAGGGAAACTACAAGCCCTCTGGTCACTGGTTACGGATGCCAAAGGAACGCTGTGTTACCTGCATCGTACTTATCTCGACGGTGACAAAAAGGCTGACATTACGCCGCAGAAAAAACTGGATGCGACACAGGAAGAAAATTATCGCAACTATGCCGTGTCACCTGCTATTCGCCTGTTTCCAGTTTCATCAGCACTGGGAATAGCCGAAGGGGTGGAAACGGCACTGTCATGCAAGCAGATATACGGTGTTAATACATGGTCAGTGGTAAACACCAATTATATGAAGCGCTTTCTGGTGCCTAATGGGGTTAAGCATCTCATTATCTTCGCGGATATGGATTGGAACGCCGCAGGTCATGACGCCGCTATGGAGTGCGCACATAAGAACCTGCTGGCAAATAACGAGTTAGAAAAGGTCAGTGTTCGCTGGCCTGATCATGGTGATTTCAATGACACCCTCATCGACGGTGATGAAGTCAGGGAGTTGGTATTTATGAAGAAGCAACGGGAGAAAAAATAATGACGGACAACTTAGCGCACAAAGCCCTTTTCACTATTCCTGAACCCCGTTACAGCACGGCACTGGCAACCGTGAAGCCGTTGCCTGTTCAGAGGAAGATTACCGGAAACAAACAGGTGGATGCTTACCTGTGGGTATTGGAAGTTATTAAAACTAACGAGTCCGCACATCTTGACGCCGCCGAGGAAGCGTTGAAGAAACTAAAAATCACCCCCAAAGAGGCACAGAAAAAATATTCCGATTACCTGATGAAGTCAGGAGTGCATGCCTTTCAGATTGCGTTTGGCACGATAAGTATGGACAACCCACAAGGCTATATTGACCGGGCGAAAGAGCAGATCAAGGAGGCGGTTAAGGTCAGGGCTTCTTTTGCAAGCTATGAGGCTGCGCTGGAACTGACCGAACCAGAAAAATTAATGCTGGTGGGGGAGCTGGCAGAAATTTATGAACCTTTCTACTACTGGAACGAGAAAGAGCAAGCAGAGGGGTGTATGTATGGTGATCGCGTTAATGAAACGGATAAATTACGCAAGGCGACGGCCAAGGGTTTCACTGAACAACTCCCAGAGCCGCATACCTTGTCTGATGTTATTCGTGAGTTCCTTTATTGGGATTGGTTGTATCAGATGCGCAATGTGGCGGCTAAAGAACTTGATCCCGGTGGATACGGCATTGATGAGAGAAATTATCTCTATGACCGGGAAGATTATCTTGAGGGGCGTTTGGCAGTCATCCCGGCCATGAACCGTCAGGAAGCGATAGACGTTTGTAAGTGGGTACTGTCCGAAGAGCGATTCCATGACCGCTCAGAACTGACCGACAAGATTATCCTGAATCTGGTAGGGGAATGTGCCGCATGAAATTAGAATCAGCACTAAAACATTTCAGCCCGAAAGGACTGGCAATCAATCATTCGTCTAAATGCACGTCAACGGACAGGATCACCGGTACTGATATCATGGCGGCATTAGGCATGGCCGAGTCTAAGGCTGAATTTGGAATGGCGGCGTTCTTCGGCAAACACGGCGTCAGCAATGAAGATACCATACGAACCGTTGAGCAACTGACTTTGTATGCCAGACGTCAGGTACCCAAACTCATTACCAAAGCGAGTGGGCGCCAGTCAGGAAAATGCCTGGTGATATTGGCAAAAATGGCTTTTGAGGAATATTCCCGATCAGCCGCTACAACCAGCACATGCACACATTGTAATGGGCGTGGGCTAATATCCGTTCAGCGTGATATGATTAAATATGCGGGATATAAGGATGTAATAGAGCAACGCGTAGAAACTGAGTGGGTAGATGAACTTTGCTCTCCTTGTAACGGCAAAGGGATTGTATCAAGCCGTTGCCGTTGTAACGGTACCGGGAAAGTCGTTGATCGTGAAGCAACCAAAGCTACGGGTGCGCCAGTGATTAAAATCTGTGAGCGTTGTTCTGGTCGCGGTTATAGCCGGGTGCCATCCTCAGTGGCATATACAGCCATTAAGGCTCTTTTGCCAGAGTTAACCCAATCAAGCTGGTCACGTAACTGGAAGCCATTTTATGAAAAGCTGGTGGCGAAATGTGATATCGAGGAAAGCAGAGCAGCATCTGAATTTAGCAAAGTAACGCGATAAAAAAGAGAGGGCTTGCGTTTTGCATAAACTTGGCGTAATCTCTCCAAATAGTGGGGAATTGTAGCTATGCTCACTAAAGAATATTTAGACCCGCCTAGGTGCGGGTTTTTCTATCCGAAATTTAATATGAAAGATGAATTTTATGAAAGACGAATTTGACGGATTCT
>NZ_JAPFCD010000040.1:0-45894 GCF_026153155.1 Photorhabdus aballayi
TTTTAAATACCCGTCAGCGCTGCCCTTTGCCACACGATACCCATTTATACCCGTTATCTTTCAAGTTGCCTCTTTGTTGGCTGCACTCGCTCACTCCGGCCACATCGTTATCTATGCTCCCGGGGATTCGCTCCCTTGCCGCCGCGATGCATCTTGAAATCCATAGGGTATATGTCAGTAATAATAGAAGGTGCTGATGGATAATTTTATGTTTAATAAGGCGTCATTTCGCTCCCTATAAATAAGAACAAAAATGCCGATCTTGAATATCGGCATTTTGCTGTAAAAGAGAAGATTAATTTAATGCTTTAACATTTCAATTTTATCCCGGCTCAGTCCGGTACTGGTGACAATAATGTCCAAACTCACGCCATGCCGTAATAAGGCACGAGCCGTTTCCAGTTTACCTTCCTCTCGGCCTTCCTCTCGGCCTTCTTCTCGACCTAGCTCAATACCTTGCTTGATACCTCGCTCAAGCCCTTTTTGTTCAAGCTCTTCTGCAATAGTCATCAGCATCGTTTCATGCTCCGGAGATTGTTCAATCAGTTGATGGACAAAGTGTGAGAGATCCAGCGTATGTCCATTCAGTAAAATATAGAGTAACACCACATTGCGCTGCTCAGTTGTATTATACCCCGCATTCAAGAGTTCCACCAATTGGAGGAGCCATTCCTGCATATCCCGGCAGCGAATATGTTTTTGCACCAGTTCCATCAGGGCTACCCCTTTATGTGTCAGGATCTCTTCATCGCTGAGCACACTGACGTCCACCAACGGAAACGCCTGACGGTATAAGCGAGCAGCCTGTTCAGGGAGCGTAAAACAATCCAGCCACCGGTTTGAGTAAGGATACGGCCGAATCTCACCATGATAAAACAGCAGAGGTGCCACCAACGGGAGTTCAGTATGGCCTTTTTTCAGGTGAGCCGCCATGGCTAACATGGCATAATACATCAGCCGCCAGGCCATTAACGGGTCAGGGGTGGACTGATGTTCAATCAGGCAATAGATATAGCCCTGTCCCCGGGCCGTTTCGACCGAGTACAACACATCACTGTGCAGTTGACGTAAATGCTCATCCACAAAACTGCCGGGCTCCAGTTTCAATGTGGCTAAATCACACAACAACTGGATTTCTTCGGGCAGATAAAGGGATAGAAACTCTCTGGCCATTTCAGGCTGCGTTAAAAAATATTTGAATAATCCGTCATGGTGAGGCCGTTTTTCTTTCTTTGCCACAATCTGTTTCTCTGTCTTATTTAGTTAGTCATTACCACTCATAGTATCTCTGGAAGACCCACAACCAAGTTACAAAAAACATTGTCTCAGATTTCCTCAGGCAAATCTTTACCGAATGCATTAATAGAAGAGCCTAAAGAATCAAATACCAGAAAAGAAAAAAAGAGAAAACATTATATTTACAACAATTACTTTATGAAAGCCATTCATTTAAATGAGTTTTTAACTTGCATTCGCATAATGATAATCCCTTTATCAAAATATCGATTATTTATATTTCCGTTAATCTTGGATGTTCAGATCGCAAAAATTGGACTGAGTTCCATCCAGATGATCTATTAGATATAAATGTTATTTATATCAAAGTATCAATTTATTAGAGTTGTATCCTTCGTGTCAATAACAATTAAGTTTTTATTTTTCTATCGTTATTAAATCAAGAGGTATAATGAGATTTCTCCACAGTTCAAGATAGAAATATAGTAAATTAAATGAAAGTGATTTTAGTGATATATTCATTGTCAGAAGCAAGAAACAAATTCTCTGTCTTTCTTCGACAGCCATTAATGTTCATACTTAATCAAATCGGGAATTAATTACTATTTTTAGGATTACAGAAAAGTTGAGAATTTATATTATTTTAATAACCTATTATGATGTAATTCATAAAATAATAATAAGGTAATTGAACTAGGGTAATTTTAGTATCATTTTCATTGTTAAAAATAAGCTACTAATCTTTAAGGATAAATTATGGCTGATATACTTAAATATGGCGATACAGTAAGAATATTAAATGGTTACAATAATTGGAATGGAGGATATCTCAGTACACATGGCAGTAATGACATCCCAGGCGCAAAACATAACGTATTAACTGTAGCTCCCTCCTTTTCTGATCTAGGGGTAATATGGCGAATACAGTCAGGAACAGGAAAAGCTACCGGCAGTGAAATAATTAATGATGATATTATTTTACTTCATAATCTGGCTTTCTGCGATGGTGGTTATTTGGGATATTATGATGGTCCAAATCAACCGGTACCAAGTGGAGAAATATATCCGGTAATCACATCAGATATAAATACTTATTCTCCAAAAACATTAGAGTGGATTATTTATTGCGAAACACCTCATTCTATAAAGGGAAATATCATAGAAGGAGCAATTATCACCCTACATAATCGATGGGGAAATAAAGGTTTCCTTAATAGTTATGGTAATGCCAACAAACCAAGCACGTTATATGGTGTATCTCTTTCTGGTAATAGCACTCGTAAAGTACAGAAGGTAGACCAGTGGAAAATGGAAAAAATCAATGATCCTTGTCTACCTACCAAACCATCCAATTGTGGTGGAGAATGTGGTACTAGCGACACCGGTAAACACTGTTTACAGTTGCCTCAAAGTATTCGATTTGGCTTGACAGCTTATAATAATACGAACATTCAGCAAACAGTAAAAGTGTATATTGACGACCTTCTGGTAGATACATTAACCAACAAAGGAAAAAATAATCCGATGGCGACTAAAATCTACACATCAGGTACAGGAAAAGTTTGCATTGAAATTGAAGGAGATGGCAAACCTAGCAAGCTGCGTTATTTCGATAACACCCTTGATGGAAAACCGGGAACAGCGATTATCGGCGCTGAAAATGGCACTAATGATAATTACAATGACTGCGTAGTCATGTTAAATTGGCCGCTGGTGTAAATTAAAAATACTTTGGTAAATTGCACCATAAACAAAAATAATTTTTCTATATTACAACGATATATGGGGCTAAGAAGAAAGCCCCTTTGTATATATCACACAAAATGGTTAAATAACCAGATTCCATATTAGAAATCTTGAAAAAATATCGCTCGATCAAATGGTGTTCTATAAAGAGAATTTTGTTGATCTATTGTGGTGGCATTAGAAGACATGCCAGAAATAATCCCTGTCTGACCAGACGTAAGATTTCCCGTCATCAGCGTGTTCATATTATATTGGCAAAGTTCTACTTTCCATTTATCTGCCACAGTATTATACCACTCGACAATTAATGTACCGTTATTTGCCGCAAGCAATCCAATTCGCCAGCGTGACCAAGTATTTTTTGGCCATTCATAACTCAGTGGAACACCAGAAGGAGTACTACCTAGTGTCGGTTGTCCTTTATAAATACCATCCGTTTGTTTACCAACAAAATTGACTGACTCAATCAAATTAGCCTGAAGATTCCAAACCATGATATAAGGCGTTGCAGTGTCAATCGAAGTACCTAACGAAATATTTGATGGCATCCATTGAGTCTTACCTTTATACCCGCCAGTCAAATGAATCGCCATATAGCCGTAACCAATATTTTGATATGTACCGCTTGCATTGGTTTTCTTGGATAGCACACACAGTGTAATGTCAGGGTATGGATTACAAAACAGGTCAAGCTCACAATAGCAATGTCTGGCATCAACAGGTGTATCTGTCGCAATTCCGAAACAGTGGCTACCGACATTGCCAAATTTAGACAAAGTTTGTGCCTTGAAAGCTTTCCTTCCCCCAATATTGACGATATCCCAAGCGCTAGTCCCATAGGCTGAGTCCTTAAACAACACGCCAGCTCGCGGTGTTGTCGCATCTATCCATCGACCTTCAGGATATAAATTGGGTTCCCATACCGTTATTGGAACAGAATGGGAATTAGATGAACTTTCAATTGAAATTTGATGTTCATGCTGTTCTAATTTCATGACTAAAATATCTCCTATAAAAAATACAATGACACATTAATCTTGTATTTTATATCTCAATTCAAGTTTATCTTTCATTCTTAAATAAAGTAAGTCACACAAAATACAGTAATATTAAATCCATTACTGAGTTATTAATATATAGTCTTGCTTATCACTCATTAATAGCATTAATTTCTCTGCGCACTAACACAGGCAATAAATATGGAAACATTAAAGCGAAACAATATTAATATCTCTTTTACTCTATTTTAGTTGTAAAAAACAAATTTAAACAACATATTAAACCAAAATCACCAACAAGGATATATATAAATGAATACATCAAGTTATCTTTTCCTTGGTTCAGAAAATATTAGACACAATCAGAAATCGTATGAGGCAGACATTGGTTATCCCCGGCCTATAAATAATGATTGGCCTGATCTTCCTATTGAATTTCAAAGACATATTGATGACGTCATTAATTTAAATGGCTTTTTGTATTTTTTTAAAGGCTCACAATATCTTAAATTTAATATCGCAAAAGCACAAGTGATTGACGGACCAAAACCTATTATAGAAGGATGGCCTGGATTAGCAGGAACGGAATTTGAAAACGGGATAGACGCCGCCACAGAATGGCCTTATTTAGAAAAGGCGAGTATGACAGATGTCGTCTGTTTCTTTAAAGGCAGTGATTGTATTGATTATACGGTGAGTTCACATACTATTAGCAAAAAAACTATCGCAGACCGATGGGGAATAACAGAGCAATACTCAGAATTTAGTGAAAATCTGGATGCCGCTATTCTATGGAAAAATATTGGCAGCCCTTTTCTTTTCCTGTTCAAAGATAATTCGAACATCAGGATTCATCTGAAATCGAATACTATTGATGGCCAAGCCCCCATTGGCGCTAATTGGCGTGGCGTGACCTTCGAAAGAGTTCAAGCTGCGGCGCCAATTGATATGGATTTATTAGGCAGCCATATAGGCGATGACAGTAATACAAACACCTATTTCTTTCTTAACACAGAAAATATTAAATATAATGACCCACTAAATAACATAGATATAGGTTATCCTCAACCTATCCGTAACAATTGGCCTAATCTTCCTATTGAGTTTCAAAGGCATATCGATGATGTAATTAATTTAAATGGTGCTTTGTATTTCTTTAAAGGCTCGCAATATCTTAAATTCGATATTGCAAAAGCGCAAGTGATCGATGGACCAAAACCTATTATTGAAGGATGGCCGGGATTAGCAGGAACGGAATTTGAAAACGGGATAGACGCCGCCACAGAGTGGATAGATGCAAAAAAAGATATCGTTTGTTTTTTTAAAGGCAAAGAGTGTATCAATTATACCGTTAGTTCACATACCATTGATAAAAAAACCATTACAGAAAGATGGAGAATTACCGGGGAATATGCGAAATTTAGCGCGAATTTAGATGCCGCTATTTTATGGCGGAATACCGGTTATTTTATTTATCTTTTCAAAGGCAATGAATATCTCCGCTTACATCTAATGTTGAATAGTATGTATGGTGAACCCGACCTTATTCAAACTAAATGGAAAGGCATCACTTTCAATAAAATTCAAGCGGCAGTGTCAGTTGATCCAAATGCATTAGGTAGTGATATCAATATAAAATGCGGCGGAACATGTGGAATTAATAACACTGGTAAACACTGTTTCCAATTACCCCAAAGTATTCGATTTGGCCTGACTGCCTACGTAAATACTGATATTCATCAGCAAACAATAAATGTATATATTGACGATCTATTAGTCGATACGTTAACCGGCAAGAAGATAAGTCACATAATAAATGTCAAAACTTACACATCAGGCACAGGAAAAGTCTGCATCGAGGTTATAGGAGATGGTAAACCATGCAAACTCCGTTATGCCTACAACACGCTCGAAGCAAAACCGGGAACCGCCATTATCGGCGCCAGCAATGGTGCCAATAATAATTACGACGATAGTGTGATAGTGTTGAATTGGCCTTTGTTATAAGATAACAAACGTATCGACCATAATTATCAATAAAAAGAGAATAATTTAACAAATAAATCAAAAGAACATTCACTTTAACGCTTATTAAGGA
Organism: Photorhabdus aballayi; assembly: GCF_026153155.1. Taxonomy (NCBI): domain Bacteria; kingdom Pseudomonadati; phylum Pseudomonadota; class Gammaproteobacteria; order Enterobacterales; family Morganellaceae; genus Photorhabdus; species Photorhabdus aballayi. The sequence goes on from NZ_JAPFCD010000040.1 coordinate 6,079, forward strand.
TATATCTCAATGAATTCAAACACCTATTTATTTCTTAACTCGGAAAACATTAGATATAACGACTCAAAAAATCAAGCCGGTACGGGTTATCCCCAATCTATCAGTAGCGATTGGCCTAGCCTCCCTATAGCATTCCAGAGAGACATTGACGACGTAGTCAATTTAAACGGCTCATTATATTTTTTTAAAGGTTCTCAATACCTTAAATTCGATATAGCTAAGGCTCTGGTGGTGGATGGGCCAAAACCCATTATAGAGGGGTGGCCGGGATTGCAAGGTACTGGATTTGAAAACGGGATAGACGCAGCCACAGAATGGGTGGATACCAAACAAGATATTGTCTGTTTCTTTAAAGGCAGAGATTGCATCGATTACACTGTCAGTTCACATACAATCAATAAAAAAACTATTTCAGACCGATGGGGCGCTACCGGGAAATATGCAGGATTCAGTGAAGATCTCGATGCTGCTATTTTATGGAAGAATACTACCGGTTCTACTATTTACTTTTTCAAAGATAGTTATTACATCCAATACAATACAAAATCTCAGGTTATCGATGGTGAACCCTCCTTCATTCAAGCTTACTGGAATGGAGTCACCTTCAAAAAGGTTCAAGCCGCTGTATCGGTTGATATAGATTCGTTAGGTAGTGAGCATAGAAACTGTGGCGGAATATGCGGCAGCAATAACACCGGTAAACACTGTTTCCAGTTACCTCATAATATAAAGCTTAGCCTGTCAGCCTACGGTAATACGACTCATCAACAAATGATAAAAGTGTATATTGATGATCAGCTAGTCGATACATTAATCAGCCAAGGAGTCAATAGTGTGTTGGGCTTTAAAACTTATTCATCAGGAACAGGCAAAGTCTGCATTGAAATTATCGGCGACGGCAAACCCTGCAAGCTCCGTTACGCCTATAACACCCTTGACGAAAAGCCGGGAACCGCCATTATCGGCGCCAGCAATGAGGGCAATAATAATTACCATGACAGCATAGTCGTGTTAATTTGGTCACAGGCGTGAATCAAAAACTAAAATACACCACTCTGGCAACGCCAGTAGAGATAACATCTATCAGTAAATTAAAGCGGTAATATGCCGCTTTTTTCTGTACATCACAACAGATATGTCAAAAAGCTAAATACAGAAATTATACAATTTCAATCTACAAGTAACATAATAAAGGCCAAACCAGACCATTCTCAAAATAATCCACCATCCGATAAAAATTAATTTTTTAATCTTTTCTTTTCCTATCTCCCGTTGCTATCAATATTCATCAGTACAGGAATTCGTACCTGTTTTAAGTCCACCCGGGATTACATAAAAGGCGAAATAACCTGTTAATTACGATAGCCGAATCCTGAAATGACGTCAGGCGTTATGCAGCAATAGCATAATTGGATGAAGAGTAATTTCAGAATGGTATCAATTGTTCGAAGAAAGATAATACATTTGTCGAGGAAACGATGGATAATGTACTTAAATATGGCGATACCGTGACAATATTAAATAGCTACAAGAACTGGAGCGGTGGGTATCTCAGCGTATTTGGCAACGGTAATAAACCGGGTACAAAATACAGTGTGGTAACCGTAGACGCATCTTTAGCTATTTATGGCGGCGCCTGGAGAATTGAGTCAGCAACAGGAAAATCTGTCGGAAGTGAAATAATCAACAATGATATTATTTTACTTCACAATCTGTATTACTGTGATGGTGGTTACTTGCGATATTATGATGTAGTGGATCAAAATGAGCAATTAACGGAAATACATCAAGTCTACACTTCAGATATCCGCAAAAGAGCGACATTAGAATGGATTATTTATTGTGAAACCACACCGCCAAATGAAAATATCAGAGAAGGCGATAGTATTTCTCTCTATAATCGATGGGGAAATAAAGGCTTTCTTGATACCCATAATCATGCCGGCGATACAGGCTCGTTATATCAAGTTTTTATGTCAAATAATGCTGCCCGTAAAAGCCATACCGGTTTATGGAAAATGGCAAAGGTCAATGATCCTTGCCCTCCCCCTGATGTGTTAACCAATATCATGCCATTGTGGCGCAAGATGCGATAATAACCAGCCTCTCTATCGCTCAAATGAAGCTGGCAAAAGCAAACAAAACAGGTTGTTGTGTGTTTTAGCCAGCAAATATATGTGGAAGGAATCTATTCACCCAACACAACCAAAAATGACCGACAAATTAACCGGTAAAGACCACCAGAAATATCCCGATAGATGCAAGTCTGATTATTTTCAGACTGAAACTGTTACGCAACTTCCTTACCGCCATGATTAAATTAATTTTTTATTCCTACATTAATAAAAATTAAGCTTAACATAATAAGCTTCCGCGCTATAAAGTCATGCATCCATCAATTAACAACTCTTACCAAATAGTGAAAATGATTCTAAATACCTAAGATAAATGATGTGCCAGCCTATTATCATAAATTATTTTTCATTTTTATAACACTTTTGCTATCAGCACCTTGGATGAAATTTCTCATACTGGTTGTTTTGTTTATCTCTGTATCACCTTAATTGAACCAGCAATAAACAAACAGAAATAAAAGGAATGTTTATGAATTGTTACACCAAGAAAGCTAGCTCGATTTTCGAAACTAACCCTCCAAGATGTTCTAATTCTAAACCATGTAATGGTGACTGTTATGCAAAATAAAATATCATTTTTATCAGGCACATCCGAACAGCCCCTGCTTGATGCTGGTTATCAAAACGTATTTGACATCGCATCAATCAGCCGGGCTGCTTTCGTTCAGTCCGTTCCTACCCTATCCGCCAAAGAAGCTCGTACAGTCTATCGTCAGGCGCGGCAACGCGCAGAAAATCTTAAGTCCCTCTACCGAGCCTGGCAATTACGTCAGGAACCGGTCATTAACGGACTGACTAAACTTAACGCACAATCCAACCTATCTGTGCTTAAAGATGCTTTGGTGGAAAATATCGGCGGTGATGGGGATTTCAGCGATTTAATGAATCGCGCCAGTCAATATGCCGACGCGGCCTCTATTCAATCCCTGTTTTCACCGGGTCGTTATGCCACCGCGCTCTACAAGGTTGCTAAAGATCTGCATAAACCAGATTCCAGTTTGCATATTGATAATCGCCGAGCTGATCTGAAAGACTTGATATTAAGCGAAACGACGATGAATAAAGAGGTCACTTCCCTCGATATCCTGCTGGATGTGCTACAAAAAGGCGGTAAAGGCATTGCTGAACTGTCCAACGCGTTCTTCCCAATGACGTTACCTTATGACGATCACCTGTCGCAAATCGATTCCGCTTTATCGGCACAAGCCAGAACTTTGAACGGTGTATGGAATACGTTGGCAGATACCACGGCACAAGCAGTTTCAGAGCAGTCTGATCAGGCTAATACACGCAAACTTTTCGCCGCTCAAAATGATAATAAAGACACATTTTTTGCCGGCGAAAAGTTTTATTTCAAAGCGGTAGGATTCAGCGGGCAACCAATGGTTTACCTGTCACAGTACACCAGCGGGAGTGGTATTGTCGGCGCACAATTGATTGCAGGTAATCCAGATCAAGCTGCCGCCGCCATCGTCGCACCGTTAAAACTCACTTGGTCAATGGCAAAACAGTGTTACTACCTGGGAGCTCCCGATGATACAAAGATGGGCGACGGTAATGTTATAACCGGCTGTTTCTTAAGAGGTAACAGCCCAACCAACCCGGATAAAAACGGTATTTTTGCCCAAGTAGCCAATAAATCAGGCAGTACTCAGCCTTTACCAAACTTCCATCTGCCAGTCACACTGGAACGCAGCGAGGATAAGGATAAGTACTATCTGAAAACAGAGCAGGGTTATATCGCGGTAGATAGTTCCGGTCAGTCAAACTGGAAAAATGCGCTGGTCATCAATGGGACAAAAGACAATGGGCTGTTATTAACGTTTTGCAGCGATAGTTCAGGTACCCCGACAAACCCAGATGATGTTATTCCTCCCGCTATTAACGATATTCCATCGCCACCAGCCCGCGAAACCTTGTCACTGACGCCGGTGAGTTATCAATTGATGACCAATCCGGCACCGACAGAAGGTGATATTACTAACCATTACGGCCTTGGCGGCAGTAGCTTACAGGAAACGACATCTTCGGCCTCCGCGTTAACTACGGCATTAAATTCTATCGAAACCTTCTGTGAAAAAACCCGGTTAAACTTCAATCAGCTAATGGCTCTAACCGCTCAGCAATCTTATAGTCAAAACAGCTCTGATGCGAAAGCCGCCAGCCGCTATGTTCGTTTTGGGGAAACCGCCCCTACCCGCGTCAATGTCTACGGTGCCGCCTATCTGAACAGCACACTAGGAGCAGAGGCTGATAGTCAATATCTGTGGATAAAAACCGATGGCAAGAGCCTGAATTTCACTGACGATACGGTAGTCGCCTTAGCCGGCCGCGCTGAAAAGCTGGTGCGTTTATCATCCCAGACCGGGCTGTCGTTTGAAGAATTGGACTGGCTGATTGTCAATGCCAGCCGTAGTGCGCCGGACCACCACGACAAAATTGTGCTGGATAAGCCGGTTCTTGAAGCACTGGCAGAGTATGTCAGCCTGAAAAAACGTTATGGGCTTGATGCCAATACCTTTGTGACGTTCATTAGCGCAGTGAATCCCTACACGCCAGACCAAACACCCAGTTTCTATGAAACCGCTTTCCGCTCTGCCGATGGTAATCACGTCATTGCGCTAGGTACAGCAGTGAAATATGCAGAAAATGAGCAAGATGAACTATCCACAATATGCTGCAAAGCATTGGGTGTCACCAGTGATGAATTTTTCCGTATTGGTCGCTATTGTTTCGGTAATGCAGGCAGTTTTACCTTGGATGAATATACCGCCAGTCAGTTGTATCGCTTCGGCACCATTCCCCGTTTGTTTGGGCTGACATTTGCCCAAGCCGAAATTTTATGGCGCTTGATGGAAGGCGGAAAAGATATCGTGTTGCAACAGTTAGGTCAGGCAAAATCCCTGCAACCGCTGGCGATTTTACGCCGTACCGAGCAGGTACTGGATTGGATGTCATCTGTGAACTTAAGTCTGACTTATTTGCAAGGGATGGTGAGTACGCAATGGAGCGGCACCGCCACCGCTGAGATGTTCAATTTCTTGGAAAACGTTTGTGGCAGTGTGAATAGTCAAACTGCCGCTAAAGAAACAATGGATTCAGCGTTACAGCAGAAAGTGCTGCGTGCTCTAAGTGCCGGTTTCGGCATTAAGAGCAATGTGATGGGTATCGTCACCTTCTGGCTGGAGAAAATCACAGCCAGTAGTGGCAATCCTTTTACACTGGCAAACTACTGGCATGATATTCAAACCCTGTTTAGCCATAACAATGCCACACTGGATAACTTGCAAACCGACACTTCTCTAGTCATTGCTACTCAGCAACTTAGCCAGCTAGTGTTAATTGTGAAATGGCTGAGCCTGACCGAGCAGGATCTGCAATTACTGACAACCTATCCTGAACGTTTACTCAACGGTATCACTCATGTTCCTGCTCCCAATCTGGAACTATTACTCACGCTATCGCGTTTTAAACAGTGGCAAACTCAGGTCACCGTTTCCCGTGATGAAGCGATGCGCTGTTTCGATCAATTAAATGCCAAAGGTATGACGACTGAAAATGCAGCTTCACTTATCGCCACATTGCATGAGATGGATAAAGGTACGGTAGCGCAAGTCAATACCTTGCTATTAGGGGAAAATAACTGGCCGAAAAGTTTTACATCACTCTGGCAACTTCTGACCTGGTTACGCGTCGGACAAAGCTTGAATGTCGGTAGTACCACTCTGGGCAATCTGTTGGCCATGATGCAAGCAGATCCTGCCGCCGAGAGTAGCGCCTTACTGGCATCGGTAGCCCAAAACTTAAGTGCCGCAATCAGCAACCATCAGTAACCGGATAAGAAGGAATTGATTATGTCTGAATCTTTATTTACACAAACGTTAAAAGAAGCGCGCCGTGATGCATTGGTTGCTCATTATATTGCTACCCAAGTACCCGCAGATTTAAAAGAGAGTATCCAGACCGCTGATGATCTGTATGAATATCTGTTGCTGGATACCAAAATTAGCGATCTGGTTACCACTTCACCGTTGTCCGAGGCAATTGGCAGTCTGCAACTGTTTATCCATCGTGCGATAGAAGGCTATGACGGCACACTGGCTGACTCAGCAAAACCCTATTTTGCCGATGAGCAGTTTTTATATAACTGGGATAGTTTTAACCACCGTTATAGCACTTGGGCTGGCAAGGAGCGGTTGAAATTCTATGCCGGGGATTATATTGATCCAACATTGCGATTGAATAAGACCGAAATATTTACCGCATTTGAACAGGGTATTTCTCAAGGGAAATTAAAAAGTGAATTGGTCGAATCTAAGTTGCGTGATTATCTCATTAGTTATGACACTTTGGTTACCCTTGACTATATTACTGCCTGCCAAGGTAAGGATAATAAAACTATCTTCTTTATTGGCCGTACACAAAATGCCCCCTATGCATTTTATTGGCGGAAATTAACTTTAGTCTCTGATAGCGGTAAGCTGAAACCGGATCAATGGTCAGAGTGGCGAGCAATTAATGCTGGGATTAGCGAGCCCTATTTAGATACGGTAGAATCCTTTTGGGAAAATAATAAGCTGCATATCCGCTGGTTTAATATTACTAACGAAAATGATCACCTATCTAAAACTGAAAATGTCTGGGTTATGAATAGTGACTATAACTGGACTTCAAAGAAAAAGGAAAAAAGCACTCAGCTTATTTTTACCAATTACACTAGACAGGGAGCAACCGGTTCATCAAGCACAACTGAAGTAAGCTCACAATATGGTTCTGATGCCCAGTTAAATATTTCAGAAGATGGAAAAGTTCTTACTTTACAAAATACTGGTGGAGCTACCCCAACAACCGGAGTAACATTATGTTATGACTCATCACAGGCGGTAATTAAGAGTCTGACTAATACAGGAAGTGCAGATTTACCTTCAAAAGATTATTTAGACATTAAGTTACGCATGTGTCATGGCATAAGCTATAACAATAGCCATTATTGTAGTTTTAATCTTACGGCATATATATTTACCTCCTATGGCACATTCTCATCAGACGGCAAGCAATTTACACCACCTTCTGGTTCCGCCATTGATTTACACCTTCCTAATTATGTAGATCTCAACGCGCTATTAGATATTAGCCTTGATGCACTACTTAATTATGACGTTCAGAAACAATCTGGCGGATCTAATCCGGTCGATAATTTCAGTGGCCCCTATGGTATTTATCTGTGGGAAATCTTCTTCCATATTCCGTTCCTGATTGCGGTCCGTATGCAAACCGAGCAGCGTTACGAAGACGCGGACACTTGGTACAAATATATTTTCCGCAGCGCCGGTTACCGTGATGCTAACGGCGAGCTCATTATGGATGGCAGTAAACCACGTTATTGGAATGTGATGCCATTAGAACTGGATACCGCATGGGATACCACACAGCCTGCCACCACTGATCCAGATGTGATCGCAATGGCAGATCCAATGCATTACAAGCTGGCGATATTCCTGCATACCCTTGACCTGTTGATTGCCCGCGGCGACAGTGCTTACCGTCAGCTTGAGCGTGATACTTTAGTCGAAGCCAAAATGTACTACATTCAGGCACAACAGCTACTGGGAGCGCGTCCTGATATCCATACCACCAATACCTGGCCAAATCCGACGCTGAGTGTAGAAGCAAACGCCATTGCCACGCCAGCATTACTTAGTTCACCGGAAGTGATGACGTTTGCCGCTTGGCTAAGCGCAGGCGATACCGCCGATATTGGCGACGGCAATTTCCTGCCACCGTACAATGATGTGCTGCTCGGTTACTGGGATAAGCTTGACTTACGTCTGTACAACCTGCGCCACAATTTAAGTCTGGATGGTCAACCGCTAAATTTACCCCTGTATGCCACTCCGGTAGATCCGAAAACCCTGCAACGTCAACAAGCCGGAGGAGATGGTACAGGCAGCAGTCCGGCTGGCGGTCAAGGCAGTGTTCAAGGCTGGCGCTATCCATTATTGGTAGAACGCGCCCGCACTGCCGCCAGTTTATTGACTCAGTTCGGCAGCAACTTACAGGCAACATTAGAACGTCAAGATAACGAAAAAATGACGCTATTGTTGCAGACTCAACAGCAAGCCATCCTGAAACAACAGCACGATATACAGCAAAATAATCTGAAAGGATTGCAACACAGCCTGACCGCATTACAGGCCAGCCGTGATGGCGCGTCACTGCGCCAGAAACACTACAGCGACCTGATTAACGGCGGCTTGTCAGCAGCAGAAATCGCCGGTCTGACACTACGCAGCACCGCTATGATCACCAATGGCGTTGCGACAGGATTACTGATTGCCGGCGGAATCGCCAACGCTGTACCTAATGTCTTCGGACTGGCTAACGGTGGATCTGAATGGGGAGCGCCATTAATTGGCTCCGGGCAAGCAACCCAAGTGGGTGCCGGTATCCAAGATCAGAGCGCCGGCATTTCGGAAGTGACAGCAGGTTATCAGCGTCGTCAGGAAGAATGGACGCTGCAACGGGATGTTGCTGACAACGAAATAACCCAACTGGATGCCCAGATACAAAGCCTGCAAGAGCAGATTACGATGGCACAAAAACAGATCACGCTCTCTGAAACCGAACAAGCGAATGCTCAGGCGATTTATGACCTGCAAACCACCCGCTTTACCGGACAGGCGTTATATAACTGGATGGCTGGTCGTCTCTCCGCGCTCTATTACCAAATGTATGATTCCACTTTGCCAATATGTCTCCAGGCAAAAGCCGCATTAGTACAGGAGTTAGGCGAAAAAGACAGCGACAGTCTATTCCAAGTTCCGATGTGGAATGATCTATGGCAAGGGTTGCTAGCGGGAGAAGGTTTAAGCTCAGAGCTACAGAAACTGGATGCCATCTGGCTTGCACGTGGCGGCATCGGTCTGGAAGCCATCCGCACCGTGTCGCTGGATACCCTGTTTGGTACAGGGACGTTAAGCGAGAATATTAATAAAGTGCTTAACGGCGAGAAAGTACCTGAATCCGGTGGCGTCACTCTGACGCTAACAGGGGATATCTTCCAGGCAACACTGGATTTGAGTCAGCTAGGTTTGGAGAACTCTTACAACCTGGGTAACGAGAAGAAACGTCGCATTAAACGTATCGCCGTCACCCTGCCAACACTTCTGGGACCCTATCAAGATATTGAAGCCACGCTGGCAATGGGCGCGGAAATCGCCGCCTTATCACACGGTGTGAATGACGGAGGCCGGTTTGTTACCGACTTTAACGATAGCCGTTTTCTGCCTTTTGAAGGTCGAGATGCGACAACCGGTACGCTGGCGCTAAACATTTTCCATGCAGGTAAAGAGGGATCGCAACACGAGTTGGCTGCTAATTTGAGTGACATCATTGTGCATCTGAATTACATCATTCGAGACGCATAAATTTCTTTTCTTTTTCGATTACAGGTCCCTATTAGGGGCCTGTTATTAAGGAGTACTTTATGCAGGATTCACCAGAAGTATCGATTACAACGCTGTCACTTCCCAAAGGTGGCGGCGCTATCAATGGCATGGGAGAAGCACTGAATGCTGCCGGCCCTGATGGAATGGCCACCCTGTCTCTGCCGTTGCCCCTTTCGACCGGCAGAGGGACTGCTCCTGGATTATCGCTGATTTACAGCAACAGTGCAGGTAACGGGCCTTTCGGTATCGGCTGGCAATGTGGTGTCATGACCATTAGCCGACGTACTCAACATAGCATTCCACAATACGGTAATGACGACACATTCTTATCCCCACAAGGCGAGGTCATGAATATCGCCCTGAATGACCAAGGGCAACCTGATATTCGTCAAGACGTTAAGACGCTGCAAGGCGTTACCTTGCCAATCTCCTATACCGTGACCCGCTATCAAGCCCGTCAGATCCTGGATTTCAGTAAAATCGAATTCTGGCAACCTGCCTCCGGTCAAGAAGGACGCGCTTTCTGGCTGATATCATCACCGGACGGCCAACTGCACATCTTAGGGAAAACCGCACAGGCTTGTCTGGCAAACCCGCAAAATGACCAACAAATCGCCCAGTGGTTGTTGGAAGAAACCGTGACGCCAACCGGTGAACATGTCAGCTATCAATACCGAGCCGAAGATGAAGCCCATTGTGACGACAATGAAAAAACAGCTCATCCTAATGCTACCGCACAGCGTTATCTGGTACAGGTGAACTACGGTAACATCAAACCTCAAACCAGCTTGTTCGTACTGGATAACGCCCCTCCGGCACCGGAAGAGTGGCTGTTTCATCTGGTTTTTGACCACGGTGAGCGAGATACTTCACTTCATACCGTACCGGCATGGGATACAGGTACAGCGCAATGGTCGGTACGTCCAGATAGCTTCTCTCGCTATGAATACGGTTTTGAAGTGCGTACTCGCCGCTTATGTCAGCAGGTGCTGATGTTTCACCGTACCGCGCTCATGGCCGGAGAAACCGGCGCTAATGACACGCCGGAATTGGTCGGACGATTGATACTGGAATATGACAAAAACGCCAGCGTCACCACATTGATTACCATCCGTCAATTAAGCCATGAACCGGATGGTAGCCCAGTCACCTTGCCGCCACTGGAATTAGCCTGGCAGCGGTTTGATCTGGAAAAGATGCCGACATGGCAACGTTTTGATGCATTAGATAATTTTAACTCGCAGCAACGTTATCAATTGGTTGATCTGCGGGGAGAAGGGTTACCGGGTATGCTGTATCAGGATCGCAGCGCCTGGTGGTATAAAGCTCCGCAACGTCAGGAAGGCGGAAACAGTAATGCCGTCACTTACGACAAAATCGCCCCACTGCCTACCCTACCCAGTTTGCAGGATAATGCATCATTGATGGATATCAACGGAGACGGTCAACTGGATTGGGTCGTCACCGCCTCCGGTATTCGCGGATACCATAGCCAGCAGCCCAATGGAAAATGGACGCACTTTACACCAATCAATGCTTTGCCCGTGGAATATTTTCATCCAAACATCCAGTTTGCTGACCTTACCGGGGCAGGCTTATCCGATTTAGTGTTAATCGGGCCGAAAAGCGTGCGTCTGTATGCCAACCAACGAAACGGCTGGCATAAAGGACAAGATGTGCCCCAATCCACAGGTATCACCCTGCCCGTCACTGGGACCGACGCCCGCAAATTGGTGGCTTTCAGTGATATGCTCGGTTCCGGTCAACAACATCTGGTGGAAATCAGCGCTAATCGCGTCACCTGTTGGCCTAATCTGGGACATGGCCGTTTCGGTCAACCACTAAACCTGCCAGGATTTAGCCAGCCCGAAAATAGCTTCAATCCCGAACGGCTGTTTCTGGCGGATATCGACGGTTCCGGCACCACCGACCTTATCTATGCGCAATCCAGCTCTTTGCTTATTTATCTCAATCAAAGTGGTAATCAGTTTGATGCCCCACTGACATTAGCATTGCCAGAAGGCGTACAATTTGACAACACTTGCCAACTTCAAGTCGCCGATATTCAGGGATTAGGGATAGCCAGCCTGATTTTGACTGTGCCGCATATAGCGCCACATCACTGGCGTTGCGACCTGTCACTGACCAAACCTTGGTTGCTGAATGTGATGAACAATAACCGCGGCGCACATCACACCCTGCATTATCGCAGTTCCGCGCAATTCTGGTTGGATGAGAAATTACAGATCGCCAAAGCGGGCAAATCCCCGGCTTGTTACTTACCGTTTCCAATGCATCTGCTATGGCATACCGAAATTCAGGATGAAATTAGCGGTAACCGGCTTACTAGCGAAGTCAGCTACAGCCACGGCGTCTGGGATGGTAAAGAACGGGAATTCAGAGGATTTGGTTGTGTTAAACAGACCGATACCACAACGTTTTCCCACGGCACCGCCCCCGAACAGGCGGCGCCGTCACTGAGTATTAGCTGGTTTGCCACCGGGATAGATGAAGTAGATAGCCAATTAGCCACGGAATATTGGCAAGCAGACACTCAAGCTTATAGCGGATTTGAAACCCGTTATACCGTCTGGGACAACGCCAGCCAGACAGACCAAGTATTTACCCCCAATGAGACACAACGTAACTGGCTGACGCGGGCACTTAAAGGCCAACTGTTACGCAGTGAGCTCTACGGTCTGGACGGAACGGATAAGCAAACAGTGCCTTATACCGTCAGTGAATCACGCTATCAGGTACGCTCTATTCCGGTAGATAAAGCAACCGAATTATCTGCCTGGGTGACCGCCATTGAAAATCGCAGCTATCACTATGAACGTATCATCACTGATCCACAGTTCAGCCAGAGTATCCGGTTGCAACACGATATCTTTGGTCAATCACTGCAAAGTGTCGATGTTGCCTGGCCGCGCCGCGAAAAACCGGCAGTAAATCCCTACCCGCCTACCCTGCCGGAAACCCTGTTTGACAGCAGCTATGATGACCAACAACAACTATTACGTCTGGTGAGACAAAAAAATAGTTGGCATCACCTGACTGACGGAGAAAACTGGCGATTAGGCTTACCAAATGCACAACGCCGTGATGTTTATACTTACGATCGAAGCAAAATTCCGGCCGAAGGGATCTCTCTTGAAGTCTTGCTGAAAGCCGACGGCTTGCTCGCGGATGAAAAAGCCGCCGTTTATCTGGGGCAACAACAGACGTTTTATACCGCCGGTCAATCGGAAGTCACACTAGAAAAGCCCACACTACAGGCACTGGCGGCGTTCCAAGAAACCGCCATGATGGACGACATCTCATTAAAAGCTTATGAAGGGGTGATTGAGGAGCAGGAACTGAATACCGTACTGACACAGGCCGGTTATCAGCAAGTCGCACGGTTGTTCAATACTGGTTCAGAAAACCCAGTATGGGTAGCACGGCAAAGCTATGCCGATTACGGTGATGCCACACAATTCTGGCGGCCTCAGACTCAGCGTAACTCGTTGCTGACAGGGAAAACCACACTGACCTGGGATACCCATCATTGTGTAATAATACGGACTCAGGATGCCGCTGGATTAACGACACAAGCCAGTTACGATTATCGTTTTCTAACCCCGGTACAACTGACAGATATCAATGATAATCAACATATTGTGACACTGGATGCGCTAGGTCGCGTGACCACCAGCCGGTTTTGGGGTACAGAAGCCGGACAAGCCACAGGTTATTCGAACCAGCCCTTTACCCCACCGGACTCCGTAGATAAGGCGCTGGCATTAACTGGCGCACTCCCCATTGCTCAATGTTTAGTCTATGCCGTGGATAGCTGGATGCCGTCGTTATCTTTGTCTCAGCTTTCTCAGTCACAAGAAGAGGCAGCAGCGCTATGGGCACAACTGCGTGCCGCTCATATGATTACCGAAGATGGGAGAGTATGTGCGCTGAGCGGGAAACGGGGAGTTGGTCATCAGAATCTAACGATTCAACTCATCTCGCTATTGGCAAGTATTCCCCGTTTACCTCCACATGTATTGGGGATCACCACTGACCGCTACGATAACGATCCGCAACAACAGCACCAACAGACGGTGAGTTTTAGTGACGGTTTTGGCCGGTTACTCCAGAGTTCAGTTCGTCATGAACCCGGTGATGCCTGGCAACGTAAAGAAGACGGCGGATTGGTTGTGGATGCAAATGGCGTTCTGGTCAGTGCCCTTACAGACACCCGATGGGCCGTTTCCGGTCGCACAGAATATGACGACAAAGGCCAACCGGTGCGTACTTACCAGCCCTATTTTCTGAATGACTGGCGCTACGTTAGTGATGACAGCGCCCGAGATGATCTGTTTGCCGATACCCACCTTTATGATCCATTGGGACGGGAATATAAGGTCATCACCGCTAAGAAATATTTGCGAGAAAAACTGTACACCCCGTGGTTTATCGTCAGCGAGGATGAAAACGATACAGCATCAAGAACCCCATAGTTTTACCTATTTTATCTGTTGCCCCGCAGTATATTGCGGGGCAGTATCTAATCAACTATGAAAATTCAATATTTCCGGTAAGTTCCAACGTTCTCTTTAAATATTAACGTCAATGTTCTCTCTTGGTAAAAGCCGGATCAGGTGTCGGGACAGAGCTATCGCAATTATAATGCTCTCCTGTCAGCCCTATTTTTTTGCAAGCCGTCGACAAAAGATAATTAGGTGTTGCCCACTCATCTTTCCAGTTACTACCGTCATAACGTTCATTCTTAAATAGATCCCACATAATGAGACCCGTTTTACCATATTTGATCGTACCATCTAATATGCTGTTGAGAGCTTTCTTGGTGAGCGGTAAATTACCGGTTGCGGGTTTACCAACTTCAAACCCAACCGTAATAGGCGGCAAAACCAATAATTTTTGCGGTTGAATTGATGCCTGAGCGTAGTTACGCGCCCCTTTCAGTTTGACATGGAAGGTAACAACTTCATTGCCTGATTTAAGCCAGTTAATATATTGACCATAATAATACTTAACTTGCCCAGGAAGGTCACAAGGAATATATGTTTCACCTCCGCCAATAAATCCACAATCTTTTTCACTTAAATCATAGGTCATTACACCAATATAACTGAGTCGGTTGATTAAATCGGGATAATTAAGAGCGGTATTATAAATCAAACCATAAAGATTGCCTCCCCACCAAGCGCCGCCATAAATATCACTATTCCTCGCATTGGTTCCCCAGTTAGCGGACATATTCGGGATACCTCCCGTTGCAGGACCTGCGGTACTTAGCTTAAGCGATGGTTTAACTGCATTAATTGAAGTGTAAAAAGATTTTAAAATAGCGGCGAATTTATCCACGGTTGCCGGCATTGCACGGGGAATTTTTTCTGCGCCAGGAACAATATTCATTGATGCATCATAAACATAACCGCCTAGTCCCTTTGTTATTAAAGTTGATGTAATAAGCGTTTCACTGTTATTAGGGGGAACCCTGATTGAGTCAGGGGTTAATTTCCAGCTTTTTGCATTAATATCAGCATGCCAGAATTCTTCATAATCAACATCAATTCCCTCTACCCCCAAATCAGCAGCTAAATTGACAATATTTCTATATGCCTTATCTGCTTCTTTACCCGTAATAGTACTGTCAAATCGAGGAATTTTGGTCAGGGGATTAGGGAAGATATCATAAACCGCACCGGGTTCATTACCACAGGCATCTTTTTTGCCCGCGGTTATATCATAAATTTTCGGATAACAACTAAAGTTCCATCCACCTACGGCAATATAAGTACTTATTCCATGAGATTTTAAATCAGCGATAGCACTTTTTAATGCCACAAAATCAGCCCTGGCATTTTCAGCTTCTTTTATGCTAATACTTTGACCAGAAGTACAAATATGACCAAACAGTCCTGAACATTTCAGACTGTTTTTTTCATAGTTAACAAAACCAGGCTGAACAAAAGACAATACCAACGTATTAAAGTTACTCTTGTTCTTAGAAATATCTCTACTTAATTTTTTAAAGTTATCAAGGCTGGCATAATATTCTTTTGTATCAACCTGCGCAGCAGGCCCACTCAGATAATATGCAGATATTTTAGGATTGGCGGCAATAACATTTCCTGATATGAAAAAACACAATACAGAACTCGCTAATAAATATCGGTTTAATTTGTATTTAGACATATATCTATCTCCACTTGGTTAACATTACTTTTCCGATTACAGCCAATGAGTTATCATGACAGCTCATTGCCTTTTCATCATGAACGGTATAAGTTTTTCCCTAATAGAGCGTTAATATGTTCAGTCTGTTATTATAGACTGTGATGTAGTTACTAAACTGTTATACCCGTTATCTTTCAAGTTGCCTCTTTGTTGGCTGCACTCACTCACCCCGGTCACATAGTTCTCTATGCTCCCGAGGATTCGCTCCCTTGCCGTCGCGATGCATCTTAAAATCCATTGGGTATATATCGGCATTAATTATTTCAATGCGCCAATTTCATAATAGTGTAGTTTTCACCGTTGTCCACAAAAGACCTAGAAATTAGTTTTAATAATATTTCTCTCTAATCTATCTAAATAAAAAACAATATTATTATATGATAATTCCACTAGATTATACTTATGTTAATTAATTACTACAGGTGTAACGCTTTAAAGATAATTATTCCCTTCTGAAATTGAATGAAAATTACCATCAAATATAACTTACAACCTCCACCTAATATATATCCAGAGCCTCAGAAAGATTATTTTAATGAATATAATTGAAATTAAACAAATAAATCATTTCACCAAAAACATAAATAAATTACGTTTATTTTATTTTCATTAAGAACATCATTAGTTCCTATAAGCTATAAATAGTATACAAGCAGACTCGCAATAATAATTAATTACAGCTTGTGCAAGCCTGCTTATGAATGAATAGTGAACACGAACAACGCGCCAAACCCGGAGTATACATGTTAATAGAAAACCCATTGCTTTAAATAAACGCTCTCTATTATCAGGCAAATTATGCCCAAAAACTTCAACGGTTCTTCAACGAATTATAAAAACCTATAAAAAGGCATTATCTTAAATTGCTGAATTAATGATCAAGCCCGTATACTCACTGTGCGTTAAGACAGATCTGGAATAACACGTAGCTTAGTTAGTTGCTCAAAATGTATTCCAGCAAATGAAACAAAGTTAAAACACAGGAAAATTATCATGACACGTTTAGGCTTATCTATAACTGTATTATCACTGTTATTCTCTGGCGCAGTATTGGCTGCACCTAGCACCCCCGTAACCCAATCTTCGGATACCAAAGTGACTTCTTCCCATACGGCAAATACCAAAGCAGAGAAGAAATCGGGTAAAACTACAGCTAAACAGCACTCACACCAGAAGGCAGCAAGCAAAGAAGCAAAGAAAGCTCACTGAGTTTTTCAGCATGAAGCCACTACACGCAGCAATAGTTATGACACAAGTTTGACAGCGTCATAAACTGTAAATTCAGGGGGGAAATCCCCCCCTCAACATATTAAAGTGAAAAGCTTAACAAGTGCCTTCTGTATCTTCATCACCATAATATTTAACACCAATCCTGATAATATCCCGCGCCTGAGATTTACGGTGTTTATTCGTATCACGCAATGAATAGATACAACCACAATATTCCTGCTGATAAAATCTTTCCCGTTTGCTAATTTCAATCATCCGGGCTGAGCCACCTTGCTTACGCCAGTTGTAATCCCAGTATTGAATTCCCGGATACTGACTTGCCGCTCGTTTTCCACAATCATTTATCTGCTGCATGTTTTTCCAACGGGAAATACCCAACGAGCTTGAAATAACGCTGAAATTATTTTCATAAGCATACAAAGCAGTACGCTCAAAACGCATATCAAAGCACATGGTGCAACGAACCCCTCTTTCTGGCTCCCATTCCATACCTTTAGCGCGTTCAAACCAGTTATCGCTGTCATAATCCGCATCCACAAACGGCACATTATGTTGCTCCGCAAAGCGAATGTTCTCTTCTTTGCGAATTAAATATTCCCGTTTTGGATGAATATTCGGATTATAGAAAAAGACGGTGTAGTCAATTCCAGAGGCATGCAGCGCTTCCATCACTTCACCAGAGCAAGGAGCGCAACAAGAGTGCAATAATAACCGTTCCGCATTATCCGGTAGCGTTAAAACAGGGCGAACATAGTTTTCCATTTAGCAGGCTCCATATAATTATAAGAATTAATTATAGAATATAGTTATTTTTAGCTTCAAATTTTTCGAATGAAATTCATCATGACTGACTTGTTTTTACGATCCTTGTCTTTGTGATCCTTACCTTTGTAATCCTTACCTTTGCAATCCTTACCTTTGCAATCATAGTAAATTACTTGAAATTCTGGCAGGTTTTACCGTCATATTGTCGTCATCAAAGTTTGTACGAGGAAGTTCACTACAGATAAATTTGTTTTACGCTGATAGTTAACTAAATTATAGCCAAATTCAGATGCTTTTAACCAAAATAATTTAAATGGAGACCACGATGCGCCATGCAATTTCCCTGAGTGACCTCTCTTTTCCGGCCATCACCGCCGGATTTGTCGCTGTTTTAGTTGGATATACCAGTTCCGCAGCCATTATCTTTCAAGCCGCTGAAGCTGCCGGCGCCACCCCCCTACAAATCGGCGGCTGGCTAAGTATGCTAGGATTTGGGATGGGTATCAGCTCGCTGGGACTATCGCTTTATTACCGCATACCCGTCCTGACCGCATGGTCAACACCGGGCGCGGCGCTCCTAGCGACAACGCTGCCAGGAACATCAATCAACGAAGCCATTGGTATCTTTATCTTTGCTTCTGCACTGATCTTACTGTGTGGTATCACCGGCCTGTTTGCCCGGTTGATAAACTATATTCCACAAGCACTTTCCGCCGCTATGGTGGCCGGCATTCTATTACGCTTTGGTTTGGATGCCTTTTCCTCATTTTCAATCAACTTCGTACTGACCGCCGGCATGTGTTTAACTTACCTTCTGACACGCAGATATTTATCCCGCTATGCCATTATCTTAACACTATTATCAGGGCTGATTATCGCCGCTTTACAGGGAGATATTCACTTTGAACAACAATCCACAGTCACATTTGCCACCCCTGAATTTATTGCCCCCAGCTTCACACTCTCTTCGCTATTGAGTATCGGTATCCCATTTTTTATCGTCACGATGGCATCTCAAAACGCGCCCGGCATCGCCACGCTGAAAGCCGCAGGGTATCCCGTTTCTGTTTCATCATTGCTAAGCTGGACTGCGCTCATTTCACTCATTTTGTCACCTTTTGGTGGTTTTTCCGTCTGTATTGCCGCTATTACAGCCGCAATTTGTATGAGTCCGGAAATCCACTCTGACCCAAATCGCCGTTATATGGCCGCTGCCGTGGCAGGCGTGTTTTACCTGATAGCGGGCCTGTTCGGCGGCTCAATCAGTATGTTATTCAGCGCTCTACCGACTGCGCTTATTCATGTTATCGCCGGATTAGCATTGCTTGGAACCATTTCTGGCAGCCTGCTACAAGCATTACAGAATGAAAAGCAACGAGACGCAGCAGTAATCACATTTTTGATCACCGCTTCCGGCGTGACGTTACTTGGCGTAGGCGCTGCATTCTGGGGATTAATAGGTGGCGTAATAACCATGATGCTTCTATCTTTGCCTGAGAAAAACAAAGCTGCTCATTAAACATACAGCAAAATTATACTTTTCAGCATCTTATGATATTTCTTATCTATAAGAGTTGTGCTAATTTGCCGAGTTTGTTGCGCTTTAAATATTACGGTGAGAAATCAATAGCCTTAAATGAAAACTTTAATTTCCCTACTAGCAAAACCGAGCTTCCTATTATGAAATTTTTTGACATAAAATTTTCTGATATTAGCAAGTTAGCTGTTCTTTCATCATGCTTGGCAATCCCTTATAGCTACGCTGATGACCGCCCAATTCTTTCTCTCTCTGTCAGCCAGTCCGGCGGAAACCAAACGACTGCTGATGGTAGTTTATCCAGAAAACCGAATAAGCAAGAATCACGGGTACTCCCAATTTGGGGTGATGAAGCCAGAGCTAAAGGTTATGACCTACCGGAACCCTTTGGCGCCAGTTATGGTTATATGAATATGCGGCAGAATATCATTGTAGATGATATTAAAATTTTTATACCAGACAACCCTGGCTTTGAAAAAATGTTAGATATCCAGACAGGGAAAACCAGAGAAAAAAATGAATCACATATGCTTAAGCTGGATACCTGGATTCTGCCTTTTCTGAATGTTTACGGCGTTTATGGCTGGACAAAAGGCACATCCCAAACCAACATCGAAGGTATCAACATTAACTTTGGTTCTGTTCCTGTTCCTTTTCCTATAAAAGACGCCCCTTTCAAATTGGATTTTAAAGGAAATACCTATGGCGGCGGTTTTACCCTAGCCGGAGGCTACAACCAGTTCTTTGGTACGTTTGATACCAATTATACCTACACCAGCTTAGATATTTTAGATGGTAAAATCAGTGCGTTAGTCGTCACTCCACGAGTAGGTTATGAATTTATATTCCAACCAATCATCCCAGGGCAGGGAAATACCAAATTACAGATCTGGACTGGTGGTATGTACCAGAAAATTACTCAGGAATTTGAAGGTGATATCGATAGCCTGAATTTATCGCCTGAGTTCGCTAGGTTAAGAAATGAATTAGACGAACCAGTTCTGAAATTCAAAGTAAAACAGCATGTTGCATCTCGCTGGAATAATACCGTTGGCGCAAGGCTGGAAGTCACACGCAACTTCAATATGCTGACCGAAGTTGGCTTTAACAAACGTAACAGCTTCTATATTTCAGGTGAGTTCCGTTTCTAATGAACATCCGCTGTACCTTACATGGGCTGGCTCTAGTCAGCCTTTTTATTTCTGATTCCTCATATGGCGAAGCACTACTCAGCAGGGAAAAAATCGATGGCTGGCTAGAAAAACTAGGTGGCAGTAATACCTATGACAGCAGTAAAGCGATTGACTGGGGCGTTTTACCCGGCCCTTTTTATACGCCAGAGTTAGGTGCCGGTCTCGGCGTTGCTGTCGTTGGTCTTTATCGACCAGATGATAATGATCATACCAGCCAAATCTCTTCCCTTTCCCTGAATGGATTTGCCTCTTCAACGGGTGCTTTTGGCTTCACATTTGATAACTACAGTTTCTTTGCTGATGATCAATGGCGGTTTTTTCTTTCCGGTACCTTGAACAACGTTCCCACCTATTATTGGGGAACAGGATATCAAGCAGGTAAAGTAAATGATCACAAAGAAAAATATCACTCGCAAGAACTTCGCCTGCAACCCAGAGTTCTCTATCGAGTTGCTGATTCTACCTATTTAGGCGCTGGCTGGAATTTTTCATCATTACACGCCAAAGACCCTGATAACGGCGCTAAAAAACTTTTCGCAGCGGAAAACGATGGACAATCCATATTGAGTTCGGGCGTCAGTGCCTATTTCAGCTACGACACCCGGGATTTTCTGCCTAATGCTCATCAGGGGAATGTTCTTGATATTACCTATACCCATTTTTCTCCGGCATTAGGTAGCGACCGTCGGTTTAACACCGTTGATATGCAATACAGCACCTATTATCAATTAGATGAAAAGTCCGTACTGGCATTTGAGAGTTATGGTCGTTTCACTGACGGACAAGTGCCTTGGAATATGCTGTCGATGCTAGGTAATAGCAACCGGATGCGCGGATATTATGAAGGTAGATACCGGGACAAAAATGTTATCAGCACCCAATTGGAATATCGGCGCAAATTGAATTGGCGACATGGATTTGTTCTATGGGCAGGAGCGGGAACCCTAAGCCATTATGCAGAAGATATTGGCTCAAAAAACTGGTTACCCACAATCGGCGCCGGCTATCGTTTTGAATTCAAACCTAAAATGAATGTCAGACTGGACTTTGGTATTGGTAAAAAAAGCAATGGATTTTATTTTCAGGTGGGAGAGGCGTTTTGAAATTGCGTTTATGGATTGCTGCTTTAACGTTAGTTGCAGGATGCCAAGGAACTTTTTCTTCAATCGCACCGGTACAACCTGACTTAAATAGTGAAACAACCGCCGAAGCAACCCGCGCATGGCCGGTTCTTACTCCGATTCCCTCTCCCGAAGGATTAAGGGCTTGCTGTGCTTTTGGCTATAATTTAAAAACTGAATTACTGACCATTCCAGTACCTTTTTATCACATAAGTAATGTGCTGGATGCCGATAATCTTGGCACACATAATTATAACAACAGTTTTTTCGGTACCGTTGCTTCATTAACAGGGATCAGTAATGAAAAAGTGGGGATGATATATACCCGCCGGGGCGGATTTATTGATATTTCCCATGTACGGGATACCGCCGATAATGCGGTTTTTCTGTTCAGTCAAATCTGGCCTCGTCTTGGAGAAGAGTGGCAAATAGAACTCAGTAGCGAATTGGCATTACGCCGTATCCAATTCTATCAATTCACACCACCAGCAACGATGGAACAACGCTATACCCTAAGTGCTTATCTAGCCGTAAAATTGGCTTTTGAACTTGCTGCATGGCATGAAATCGCCCAATGGTATGGTTATCAATCTGTACCGGGATTTTCTGAAAAAGTATCTGCGTTCTCTCCTGAAGATCTCTACTCTAATCTATTAGGCGCTCGCCTTTCCCTCTCTTTAATACTGGCAGGGCAAGTGCCGTCAATGAAACAATATCGTCTATCAATGCAAGCCATTCTGCCTCCGGCACTACGTGAACTGGAAGCCTTATCCCCCGATGAAACGCGGAAAATGTTTGAACAGGTTGATGGTATCTGGTGGGACAGCAAACGCCGTATACCTGATAAACGCTTAATCCTTCAACGTGATTTCCATATTCACAGCGATCGCACACCTAATATGGCGCCAACAGAACAGCAATTTCCACTCAGGCTTACCCTGCCACAACAATATATTGGCTACAAATTATCTGAATTGGCCGAATTACAATTGTGGCCTAGCCGCCAAATGAAAGATCTTCCTGTACCAGAAAGTTACTGGATTGCCCTTGATTTTCCGCAGTTGGCAGAAAAAGCGAAAGAACAACAGGAGAATTATTGATTCATATATTTTCAATGAAAGAATGAATATAACACTATGAGTTAAAGTATATAAGAGACTTTAAATTACTATTTCCCAAATAATAATCCAATTGAAATATCATCAATTATTATTTATTATTCCCGCAATGTTACATTATAATATAAACTCAACATTACCTATAATAAAACTAAACTATACCGACTGTACTTAAATTAAATCATAAAGATAAAGTCACATTATCAAGGCATTATTTCACCGGATAAAAAATTTGTATTAAAATATTTACAAAGATAAAAAACCAATAAACAACTGATATAAAATAATTAATATTACACAACATATAAAAAATAAATCAAAAAGTCACAAAAACATTAATCAACCAAACAGACTAAAAAAGAAATAAAATCTCAAAAAGACAAAAAAATCAGAATATAATTCCAAACTATACTCATAAACTGTGTATTTCACTTATTTTTATCGAAAAGACAGACATTCACTCTTAATTTAACTTAAATAATAAAAATCCCTTCTTAAATAGGTTTAATCGTCTATAATATATGTTTCCAAGTTATAAACATGTATAAACAATAACACCTTTATCTAAGTGAAAAAATAATAACTTATATTGGCAATAATTAGATTTATTCAACCAAAACTCAAGTTACTAAAATACTTTCAATTGTATAATATATTGATTTTTATTTTAAATTTACAATATCAAATCAATTTTGAAGATAAAAACTAACATTGTTTTTTAATTTTTATGATGTATCGGGGGATTCAGGGCCCCTATCTTTACCCCCCTGATAAAGCCAATTAAGATATCCCTACTCCTGGAGAGGAAAAATGAATAAACTAGCGTTATCAACCACCGCCGCACTTATTTTTGCCACAGGCTCTGCTGTTGCAGTAGATAAGTCTGCTGGCGGCACATTACATTTCTCTGGCGCTGTTACTGATGCCACTTGTACTATTAACGGCGGTTCTTCAGCGAATCTGTCGATTATATTGGAACCGATCTCAGTCACTCAAGCCGGTCAAAAGGAAGGCTTAATTGATCATGGTAAGAAATCATTTTCACTGGAATTTTCTAACTGCCAGTCCAATGCCGCCGGTTTTGACCCGGCAACCTCGATGTTGAAAATCCAGTTCTCATCATCACACACCATTTCCAATGATGCGAAATATCTTATAAACCAAGAGCTTCATGCAAATGGCAAGCCGAAAAACGTCGGTATCGCGATTGTTAAACACACCGACGAAAACACGCCGATTATGCTGAATAAAGCGTTTGATACAGGAATCAAAGGCTCTACGCCAACAACTGAACTTGTTGATTTCTACGCCAAATACTACAAAGTAGGCACTGCTGATGCAGATCCAGGTAAAGTAATAACGATGGTTACTTATCACGTTACTTATCTATAATTACTTACTACAATAAACAAAGCCTATTTATTTAAATAGGCTTATTTAATTTGGCAAAAATAACGTTATGAAGAAATTATTTTTAACTATATTATTAGGGATAACGACTTTATCGGCTCATGCCAACATCGTTATTAATACAACACGTGTTATTTATCCAGCCAATAATAAAGAGGTATCGGTTCAATTATTAAATGCAGGAGACCAACCCTCTCTGGTACAATCCTGGATAGATGATGGCGATCCTAATTCAACGCCTGAAACAGCTAAAGTCCCCTTTTTACTCACCCCCCCAGTTGTCAAAATTGATGGCAATAACGGGCAACAATTAAGAATTAAGTACATCAACAGCAACCTACCTGCTGATCGTGAATCGCTATTTTATTTAAATGTTCTGGATATTCCGCCCGTTGCAGAAAACATTGGCGACAAAAACATTATGCAGATTGCTATTCGTACCCGGATAAAATTTTTCTACCGGCCTGATAAGCTGTCTATTTCGCCGAAACAGATCCAACAACATATTGCATTAAAACGTGAGGGTAACCAATTAAAATTGGAGAATTCATCCCCCTATTTTATGAATGTCGTCGGCCTTAAATCTGCTGACACTCAACCTAACTTACTAAATGAAGGAACAATTATAAAACCGTTCTCTTCTCATTCATTCAGTACCAATGAAAAAGTAAAAGCCGGGGACAAATTAACTCTGGCTATTGTTGATGATTTTGGTGCTATAAATAAATTAACTTTACCACTTCAATAGTGAAATTATTGGCATAGCATAGAACATGATAAAAGAAAAAGTTAGTCCGTTAATTCTGATAATAGGCATAATTCTGTATACAGATTGTTTATGCTATGCCGCAACATTTAATACCGATTTTCTGGTCGGCGAATCGGCAAAAGCGGATTTATCCCGATTTTATTCCACGTCAGAACTGCCCACCGGCCGTTACGATATTGACATATATCTGAATAATGACTGGAAAGGAAGATTTGATATTAATATCCAGAACGATGGCAGAGATATCTACCTGCTCAATGAAGATCTTCCCAGGTTAGGTATAAAAATTGATAAAAACCAATTATCAGAATCAAACTTATCCAAAGATGAGATTCTTCTTACTAAAATAATACATGAAGGAACCGCCAATCTCGATGTTCCTAAACTTAGTCTGCATCTGGTTGTCCCACAAGCGTATATCAAAAACGAACTAAAAGGCTATATCGATCCTGCATTCTGGGACAGAGGTATCCCCGGCGCTATGCTGTCTTATAATGCCAACTATTACCGTACTCAAAATAGAAATAAACAGAACCGCGACCGTGAAAATGAAGATAATGCTTACGTGTCACTCAATAGCGGTTTGAATCTATTTGGCTGGCAATTACGCGATCAATCCTCTTATCATTACACACGTTCAAATGGTAATAAATGGAGTAACAATACCCGTTATCTGCAACGGGGAATTTCATCAATTAATTCAGAACTTCGCATTGGCGATAGTTATACATCAAGCGATTTATTCGACTCTTTCCGCTTTCGAGGTATCAATCTGAAAACAGATATGCGCATGTACCCCGATGCCTGGCAAGGGTTTTCCCCTATCGTCAGGGGAGTTGCGCAGACTAACGCCCTGGTAAAAATTATCCAAAATAATGTTGTTATTTATCAAGGTAATGTACCTCCGGGGCCGTTTGCCATTGATACTATTTTACCAACAGGTTCAGGTGGTGATTTGCTCGTTGAAGTGACGGAAGCAGACAGACGTATTAACAGCTTTATCGTCCCCTTTTCATCCGTCCCTAATATGATGAAAGAAGGTCTTGGCAAATATGATATCAGTGCTGGCAAAACACATATTGCCAACAGTCGTTATAAACCAAACTTTTTTCAAGCCAGCTATCAATATGGTTTTAATAATATCCTGACCGGCTATACAGGCACCACTATCAGTAAAGATTATTACTCGCTACTGTTAGGCAGTGGTTTTAATCTACCCATTGGCGCTATCTCAATTGACGTTTCACAGTCCAGCGCCAAATTTGATAATAGCCCCACCATGAAAGGCCAAAGCTACAAATTAGCTTATAGCCGCTATGTTCCACAAACAAAAACAAATTTCTCTCTGGCGGCTTATCGTTATTCAACTAAAAATTATCTTACCCTAATTGATGCGATTGATCTGCATGACTGGATAAGCAACGGATATAATCAACAATACTATTCTCATCAAAAAAACACTTTCAATATCAATTTGAACCAACATCTTGGCAGTCGTGCAGGTTCGCTTTTTCTTTCGGGAACATTCCGTGATTACTGGGGAACCCAGAATAAAAGTAGAGAGTATCAAATGGGGTATTCCAACAGTCTGGGTAAAATCAATTATTCCCTGACAGCAAGCCGTGTTCGGTACAATATCAATGAAAAAGAGAGTAAAGAGGAGCAGCGCTATTATCTGATGTTATCTATTCCTTTTGAGTTGTTTGACTACCCTGCCTATCTGACCAGTAATGTCTCAATCAATGAAAGTCACTATAACAACAGTGACTTGGGATTAAGCGGTAGCGCAGGTCCAAACAACCGTTTGAATTACCACTTCAATATTTCAGATCAGAAAAGCGGGTCGACAACAACTAGTGCAAATTTGACCTATAAGACATCCGTTTCCACATTGAGTAGCTCTTATAGCCAATCCAAGGAATACCGCCAAATCGGGCTTGGCGCAACCGGTAGTTTAGTTGCTTATCAAGGCGGAATTTTGGCTGCTAATCAGATTGGAGAAACTTTCGCCATCATTGATGCGCCAGGCACAGCAAACGCTTCTGTGAATGGTGATAAAAGCATGGTGACAAACAACAGCGGTAAGTTGCTGATACCTTATCTTTCTCCTTACCGTAAAAACGCCATCATGCTAGATACCAGCGAAGTGCCGGAAGATGCCGCTGAACTTATCGGTAACATCAGAGATGTTGCGCCATATTCCGGTGCAATTACCCATCTCGGATTTAAAACAGACCAGCGGAAGACCTTTATTTTCTACGCTGCTCAAGCTGATGGTAAACCTTTACCTTTCGGTACTGAAATTGTCGATTCAAAAGGTAACAGCTTGGGATACGTTGGTCAGGGCAGTATGGTTTTCCTACGAGCAGAAAAATTACCATCGCAAGTTTATGTCCGCATCGGTCAGCTAGGCGAAAAGAACTGCATAATAAACAATCCACAACCTGAAATGGGCTCAACCGCCAATATTTGCCGTTAAGGGAGAAGATAATGAAACTTAAGCCATTTTATCTTAAATCATTGTATCTGGCGGCTATAATTAGTCTGAGCAGCAGCCTAGCTTATGCAGATTGCCAGCCCAAATACGCGATAACGGCACCGGCAATCACGGTTGATATGACAGATAATCTCACCCTGAACAGTAATGCAACTTGGATACTCAACACCCAATATTCCGGCTACTTTACATGCACAAGAAATTCATTATGGAAACAAAACTCTGTTGCCAACGGTTCGCCGTTTACCAAAAACAAAGTCGTCTTAGGATTCAATGGCGGCAAAGATTATGCCGAAGTGACTATTACGAATCTTTCTCCCGGCAACACTATTAATCTGGGAAACAGTAACGACACATATCCTGCCAGCAAATTGCAAGCCCAATTTACGCTTAATGTAAAGCTACTGAGCGGCAGACCCGGCGGTAGTAATATTCATGTCTTTTCCGGCAATTCTGCAACATTAAAAACCGCTGTCATTGCAATGGATACCACCAACTTAGGACTCCTTGATGCCATTCTCCGTTTCGCTACCGATTTCCTAACTTTTGTTCTTACCTGGGAGTGGCCGACGCATTCTGAAGATATCTATTACCAACCCGTCACAATGATTTTTAATCACAGAGATACAACTTGTCACTTCTTAAATGATGGATTAACTGTGAATCTACCAAAAGTCAACCGCATTAGATTGCTTAACGGAACAGATAGAGGAGAAACACCTTTTACCCTCAACTTTGAATGCAAATATCTCCAAAACGGTAAAACTTCACGTTCAGTTAAAGCTTACCTGAGCAGTAATAATTTGCTGCCAAATGACAATCGAACTTTAATTGATAACAAAGCTGGCGCCGCTAAAGGCGTTGGTATCCGTGTCTCTCAGTCAGGTAATTCAACACCTATAGTTTTCAGTGCTTCGCAATCCTCATCCCACGGTGCGACACTGTTATTTAGCAAAAACTCCGGGAATGTCATCGATAAAAACTTTGCCATTGACCTTAATGCTTACTACCACGTTTATGCTCCCCAAAGCATCGTAACAGGGGAACTGAAAGCAACTTCCGTTCTGAACTTTGAATACAATTAACCAATAGGAAAATTAACCAATAGGAAAATTAACCAAGAGGCAAAGGAGATGCCTCTTATTTTCTCCATCCGAATTAAGAATTTATGTTTCAATAAGTAATAATTTGTAATAAAGTGTTTCTGGAGAAAAATTCATTTACATTTATAGCCTACCCTGAATTGGCGTAACACAATGATAATCCTAGCATTAAGTAATTACGCAAACTCAATTAATTTCTTAATAAAATAGTGTAATTCTACGAAAAATAGAAAAAACATACTTACACTTATCAATAAAATTAAGAAAACAATATCAACAAGAATATTAAAAAACCTTATTAAATAATAAACAAAAACAATAATCAACCAGAAATAAAAATATATTTCAACGAGAAAATACGACAAAAAATCATATAAAAATAAAATTTAAAATATATAAAAATACTCAATTTTCATTAATTAACAATGAAAATAATTCATTAAAATCAATAACATAAAAATAAAACTAAAATAAAAACCAGAGTAATTGATATAATTACACACAATGCAAAAATGTAAGAAACAATTTAACCCAACATAATAAAAATATAATTTTCCATCCCAAAAAACACCTTTAATATAAAAATAAAAAGATAAATTTTTATATTATCAACAAATAAATTATTAAAATTTTTTTATTCTTATATACACCTATATTATTACCCACTAACAATATCACCCGGAGTAAATATTTGTAACACATTGTTACTTATTTTAACTTAACATTTAGAACCATATCGAATATCCTGCACCGCACCAATAACAATAGATATATTATAAGATTAGATTAAGCCTGACAGATACGACTTAATTTTAACTCACAGAGGAAAGAGACCATTTCGGTAACAGGTTACCTTTTTATGAAAATGATACTTATTCTTATAACGGCAATATTAATATCAATTAGTTTATTACTCGCCGCGGTGTTCTTACGATTAGCAGTACTATAATTAACAGTACTATATAAAACTAAGTTAAATCACTTTCGATATTATACTAGCTGGTTTACAAATCACTTTTCTGTTGAGAAAGCGACTTACAGGCACACAATTAACTAAAAAACCATGATTATATCTGATGAATAATTCAACCCAGACAGGTAATATTTTGTACACAAACAGCACATAACCATATATAAATTAATAAAAAACTACAGAGCAAACTAGCAAAATAATAATTTTTATTACAGAAAATATATTTATGAATCGCTAATAACTCTGGCTATGGTGGATTTATTTTGCTAACATCAGCTTGTTTTTTATTCAGAACAAACGAGGAAAAGCAATGCCCTCTCAAACGATGAGGACAACTGCCATCTTCGCTTTCTTTATCTCACTATTGTTTTCCGCTTTTAGTCACGCCTCAACCAGCACCGCTAAAAGCATAGAGTATTCTCACAATGACATGCAAAGCAGTTTGCCGGATTTGCGAAAATACCCTTCGGGCACCCTACGTAAGAAAGCGTTTTTAAATGTTGTTGTCCCTGTGATTGATAAACACAATCAACAAATTATGCAGGAACGGAAATGGCTATTGGAACACCAACATGCCAAGCATTGGTCCATACAAGATACCAAGCGCCTGCACCAAATTTGCAAAAACTACAACGTGAGCTGTAGCAGTTCGCCTAAAAAAGTTAACTGGAACAAGCTACTAAATCGTGTTGATATCATCCCGACCCATTTTGTCGCCACTCAGGCCGCAACAGAATCTGGCTGGGGAACATCTAAACTTGCACAACAGAATAACAATTTATTCGGTATGCGTTGCGGTAACAACTGTAAGAAAACCCAAGGTAAAATAAAGGGTTATTTCTCTTACCCAACCATCAATGATTCTGTCGAAGCCTATATGAAAAATATGAATACTCATAACGCTTATGAATCATTACGTGTTTCACGCGCCAAGCAGAGAAACCTTCAAGAATCACTAAATACCAGCAAATTGATTGATAATCTTGAAGGGTATTCACAATTGGGTTCAACTTACAACAACTACCTGCACAAAGTATTTAACAGCAATAAAGGGCTTATTACTCAGGCGCAAAAGTTAGCTAAAAACGACCATGACTAAGGGCTTAAGTAAACCATTATCATGAATATTTTGTGCTAAATACCAATATCATCCGTTACCATAGCTAACAATGGGACGGATGATTTCCTTATGTCCATCAGTTTGTTCTTTTCATTGATAGAATGTTTAGATTAGATACTATAATATCAATCAATATTAACCTATATCGAGACAAAATGATTGGCCAGAGTTTAATATGAATTTCTTTTCTTTTGAGTTTCTTGGTTCCTTTGTTGCCTTCTTTCTCTTGTATTGGATGCTACAAAAAAATGTGAAAACACAAAACTATTTGCTAATAATTGCAAGTTATCTGTTTGTCTTTTCCTTTAATCCACTTTTCGCCGGCATCCTATTTGGCTATACGCTATTTATTTATCTTTTAACAAACATAGCCAGTAAATTTCTATCCAATCGCATCACGTTTACGATCCTGACGATAGGTATTCTGGGGTGCTTCACTCTATTCAAATATTATTCCTTCTTTCAGGAAAGCCTCCAACAAGCATTTGCCGAATTTGGCTTATCCATAGATTTACCTGTACTGACACTACTCGTCCCTTTGGGTTTATCTTTCTATGTATTTCATTCCGTCAGCTATGTCGTCGCTGTCGCAAAAAAAGAAATGCCCAAAGCATCATTTCCTAATGTCGCTTTATATCTATGCTTTTTTCCAAGTATTGTTGCCGGGCCAATCAACCGAGCTAAAGATTTCCTGCCTCAAATCGAGATTTCATCAAGAGTAATCCTTGAACCATCAAAAGCCATATTACTCATTGCACTAGCGATAACCAAGCTATTCTTGTTCAGCTCTTACTTATCCGAGAATTATGTCAATCCGGTTTTTGATGATCCTGCCAGCTACAATGCGGGGCAAATTCTGGTTGGTATCTATGCCTATGCCTGGCATATCTATTTTAATTTCTCTGGTTATACCAACCTTGTTACTGGATTAGCGCTACTCCTTGGTTTTAGGGTACCTAAAAACTTCAATGCCCCTTATCTGGCTGAAAATTTACAAGCCTTCTGGCGCCGTTGGCATATCAGTTTATCCGAATTTATCCGTGATTATGTCTATATTCCTTTTGGCGGCAATAAAAAAGGATTTGTACGTAAAAATCTTAATTTATTTGTTGCTATGGTAATCTCCGGGTTATGGCATGGAGCCGGAATTAACTTCATGATCTGGGGAGCTATTCATGGACTGGGATTAATAATCCTCAATATTAAATATCAGTTATTTTCCTCAATTGACAAAAAAAATCAAAATATTCCCCAAAATCTAGTCATCCTATTTTTATCCAGAATTATCACTTTCCACTTTGTCTGTCTGGCATGGGTTTTCTTCCGTTGTCCTACTCTAGATGATGCACTAACACTATTAAATCAATTGATATCATCAGATTTATTTCACTCGATAATAGCCAACAGTGGGCTGTTACTGATGTTCTGGGGACTTTTTATTATTTATCCGTGGTTGATTAATCTAAAAATAGTGATCAAAAAAATACATTCTCAGATTTCATGGATATACTACCCAATACCATTAGCGATTATTCTGACTTTGGTATTTATGCTTTCACCACAAGGAATACCAGGATTCATTTATGCCAATTTCTGAATTCAAATCTAACTTAAAAACAGCCGGACAAGTCACTTTTACCGTAATATTAACTAGCCTACTGTTAATCTGGCTAAATCATCGTTCACTGGATAGATTCTGGCAACAGGAATATCACCAACAAAGTTTTTGGGCAACTTTACAAGGTTATCCGCTCTGGGATTTCGGTGATAACCTAGAACAAGGCGCGCTCGCTGCCGGGGAAGCTTTTATGTCACATATTATCAGCAATAACCATCAGCAAACTCTTCAAGAAACTAATATCACACTACCCGCGGATTTTCAGATCGGACTAAGGCTTCTGAGCGGTTATCCCTCTTCTGTTACAAATCTGCCTGCAACTTTCCCTGAATTATTACAGCAATCTCCCCATTCGAATCCCGTCAATTCATCAATTCCCCATAATTCAAGGAATAACGTTTCCCCCAGTATGGTTATCGCTAAAACCAACGTGACACTGACAGCCAAAGATAAAGTGCTGTTTGCTGGAGATTCTATGATGCAGGGTATTGCTCCCCATCTGAAACGTCGGCTCTATCAAGATTACAGTATTTCAAGTATTAATCTCAGCAAACAAAGTACTGGGCTTGCTTATCCCAGTTTTTTTAACTGGCCGGAAACTATCAATAAAACACTGGAAGCCAACCATGATATCAAGCTAATCGTTATTTTTTTAGGGCCAAATGATCCCTGGGATATGCCGCCAAAACATGGAAACATCTACCTGAAATTCGCCACTCCCGATTGGGAAAACCTCTATCGCCAACGTATCGACGCGATCCTCACTGAAGCACGTAACCACGGTGCTGATATTATCTGGATTGGCCCTCCCAACATGCGGCAAAAAAAACTTTCCGCCAACATGGAATATCTGAGTTCCTTGTATCAATCGGAAGTAATGAAAGCTGGAGAAATTTACGTTTCGGTTAATGATATTTTTAAATATCATGCAAATGACTATTCCGATTATATTGGCGACAATAGTAACAAAATTAAACTCAGAAGCGGTGATGGTATACACTTTAGCTTGAAAGGCCAGCAAACTATCTCAGACAACATATTTTCATTGATTAAATTTATTCAGGAACCTGCCAAACAAAATGGAACCAAACAAAATGGAAATAGTTAAACAACTCCGTCGGCAATACCAATCTGTCGGCATTGGCTTGGTCATCATACTCTCTTTAAGTTTGATATCGTGCCATAAACAAACACCAGAGCCATTGCCAATACAACAGCCTGCAAAAAACCACCAGCTAATAGACTTTGGTGAACCGAATTTAGCCCTACTGGCAAATAAACTGCATAACAGTGGTCATAATCAACTGCATTTTGTTCAGATAGGAGATTCTCATACCGCCGCAGACTTTTTTACTGGCAGGCTTCGCTCTTTATTGCAACAACGTTTTGGCGATGCAGGGATTGGTTTTGTTAGCCCAATGAATGTGCCAGGCCAACGCAACGCTATGGTCAATATGACCGGTAATAAACAGCAATGGAAACTCACTACCAGCCGTAAAGATAATCGGCCTGATTTTCCTCTCGGCGGTGCAATTGCAGAACCTAATAGCCAAATAAGTCAATTAATTCTAAGACTGTTTACACCATCTCATAATCGCTATCAACTCGAGACATTATACCAAGCATCGGGTGATGCTCAGATTCTGGTTCAATCTGCAACCAAACGAATACTGAAATTACCGGCAACCCACGGTCACTGGCAATTTTCTACTGAAGAATCAGTTACATTCCCAGTTAATATTATGGCGATACAAAATAATCAATTAAAATTAGGCGGCTGGTTTATCAAACGTAAACAATCAGGTATTATGTTATCTGCCTTGGGTATTAATGGTGCAACTATTAATATGATGGATAAGTGGCAGCCAAACTGGATTGATACATTAGTTCAAATGCATCCTGATATGGTAATCCTCGCTTATGGCACAAATGAGGCATTTAATCATTCCCTTGATTTATCAAGCTATCGCCAGCAACTGGAAACCAAGATAAAGCAGATTCGTAATCAGTTACCACAAGCAGTTATCCTTATTATTGGGCCGAGTGATTCTTTGAAAAACAACCAACTTACAAGTTGTGCAGCACAACAACCAACAATGTTAGATAATATCATCCATATTCAACAACAAGTCGCTCAAGATCAGCACACACTATTCTGGAACTGGCGTGAATATATGGGTGGAAAATGCTCAATTAGGCGCTGGGCACAACAAGATCTTGCTCGCCCTGATTATGTTCACCTTTCAGCCGCAGGTTATGAACGCAGCGCTGAAGCTTTATATCAACAATTAATAAATATTCTCGATCAATAAGCAACAAGAAAGCTTGGTTGGGAATAGTACTAAATACTTATTCTGTTTTTAGTGCAGAAAAACTAAACTTATAATCTTAGATTTACAATATGTATGAGCTCACAAGAAACCCATTTAATAAAGACAAATCATCTTTTTTGTTGTATTTAATACGTTGAAAAATAAGTTTATACCATGCGTAAAACATAGCGTTAAAAAGAGTATTTAAAATATGATTTTTCCAAAAAAGTATCCTCTCAGCTCTATAAAAAGGCTCATCTCCGGCTGGAAAGAATGTAGTTTCGAACGTTATCAACAAGCGTATTCTCTTTATGGTGGTGGAATATCTACCCATCCAGATATTGTACGCTTTTTAAATGAAAAATTTGGCAATAGCTTTATCTTTTACGTCAAAGAAAATCCACAAATAGAAAACGTTATCGAAGGGGCATACTTTACATGTAAAGATCATCATCTGGCAGCAAGTCACCAAAAGGACTACCACTTCTTCACCTATGATGAAATTATCTTTCCTATCGCCAAACACCTAAAAACCATCATCCCAGGGAAATCTAAAACCATATCGCCCCTGCACAAAGAAAACTTTGTCAATATCTATTATGGCCGATTAAACAAGCGAACAATATGCCTTGCTAAAGAAGATTTCTCTTATAAAACAAGAAGAAATCGGAGTAATGAAATTAATAGATTTAAACGCGCAGGCGGAGAAATACATCAAATTGATGATTTCACCTGCCAGGAATTTGTTGATATTTACACCATACTGTATGAAAAACGGTGGGGGGAAAAACACAGTGAAGCAGAAAAAGGAAAATTAATCGAATTATACATCGAACTCAAACAGCATCTGTACGGATGTGTATTAACTATCAATGGAACCCCAGCAGCCTACGATTTAGTTATAAAATCAGACAGCCCTCAATGGATTTCATTCGATGCAGTAAATGGTGGATACGATCCTGGATACGCTAACCTCAGCCTTGGAAGCATTGTTATGTGGTTAAATATTCAAAATGCTTCAGCGCTCTGCCAGCAGCATCAAAAAACGATGCGCTATTCTATTGGCAAGCCTACTTTTGCTTATAAAGATCGCTGGTGCCACCGTCACCCGTTAGCAAGAACACTATTTTAATATCACCAATATTTCCAGATAGCCGCCTTCTAAAGAAGGCGGTATCAATCTAATACAATCCCTGAATTTATATAAATTACAACATGGCAAAGAAAACCATTCCAACAGCCGCGCCTGTTGTTCCAAGAATAGTTTCCATAATCGACCAAGTTTTCAGCGTCTGAGATTCTGTTGCACCAGTAAATTTACCAAATAACCAAAAGCCTGAGTCATTAACATGGCTCAATACCAAAGAACCACCTGCAATACAGATTGAAAGGGCCGCAAGCTGGGCGCCAGAATATCCCAAAAGATCAACAACTGGCAAAATCAAACCAACAGTTGTCAAACAAGCAACGGTTGCAGAACCTTGAATAATACGTACTGTACCAGCCAGGATGAAACACGCTAATGCAATAGGCAACCCCGCCCCAATCAATGCGTTCCCTAAAGCGGGACCAACACCAGAATCCACCAATACTTGTTTGAATACACCGCCAGCCCCCGTCACCAATAAAATAATGCCAGCCGGTTGAATAGCCGAAGAACAAATATCCATCACCTTTTCTTTACTCATCCCACGGCGAATCGCCAAACCATAAATAGCAATCAAACAAGCAACCAAAATCGCAGAAAATGGATGACCGATAAATTCAAGCCACTGATACAACTCAGAACCCTGTTCAACAAAATTCTCACCAATAGCCTTTAATCCAACCAAAACCAAAGGGAATAGAACCAGTGACAAACTCAAACCAAAAGATGGCATCTTACCTTGACCAAGACTTGGCTCATTTATATCGGTGGGTAAATCCAAAGTAACATACTTACTGATAAAACTACCGAAGATTGGCCCTGCCAGTAACATCCCAGGAATCGCTGCACTGATACCGATCAAAATCATCCAGCCAAAGTCAGCATTCATCTGTGAAGCCAACAGCATCGGTGCTGGACCAGGTAACAAAAACGCTGCGGCGGCGGCAACACCAGCAAATAGAGGAATAACTAGCTTCACTACATTACCGCCAGTACGACGCGCTACTGCAAACGCCACGCCAATCAATAAAACAATCGCTACATCAAAGAACAACGGCAAAGCACAAACCAAGCCAGCGATCCCCAATGAATAATGAGCATTCTTTTCACCAAAACTATTTAGTAATTTAACCGCAATCTGATCCAGTGCGCCTGTTTCATGCAAAACTTTACCAAACATCGCCCCCAGTGCGACAACAATAGCCAGAAAACCTAACGTTCCTCCCATTCCTTCTTGCATTGTTTCAGCAATTTTATCCAGTGGCATACCAGAAAAAACACCCGCT
Organism: Photorhabdus aballayi; assembly: GCF_026153155.1. Lineage (NCBI taxonomy): Bacteria > Pseudomonadati > Pseudomonadota > Gammaproteobacteria > Enterobacterales > Morganellaceae > Photorhabdus > Photorhabdus aballayi. The sequence goes on from NZ_JAPFCD010000040.1 coordinate 43,101, forward strand.
CCCATAGAAACCAGTATTAACGCAACAAAAGCGTGTATTCTGACTTTCATCACCAGAAACAATAGTAAGAGAACAGAACCCACCGCAGTCAGCACTAAGGTTAAAGTACTCATTATTTTTCCCCTGAAATGACACTATTAATTATTCTTATCGAGTGATTTATCACTTCATCAAGAGATGATCTAATGTCAACTAGATAAACATCCTGTTCATCACTCCCCGGCTCTTCTAATGCCTCAAACTGAGATACCAACATTTGAGGTTTAAAAAAATGATCTTTACGTGCCTTCAATCGACTTTCAATTAAATCAAAGTCACCTTTCATATAAAGAAATGATAGATTCTTATTATTATCACGCAGTATATCCCGGTAATGCTTTTTTAAAGCAGAACAAACAATCAGGGAAACCGGGTTTGTGCGTTGCATAGCAAAAATTGCATGGTTCAGTGATTTCAACCAAGGCTTACGATCTTCATCATTCAGTGCGTAGCCTTTAGCCATCTTATTAATGTTAGATCTTGGGTGTAAAAAATCACCATCTAAAAAAGCAGAATCCAATTTATAGGCCGCAGCACTGGCAACAGCGGATTTACCACTACCGGATACCCCCATAAGCACAAAAACATGATTCGAATGCTGGGTATCGCTCATATAAACTCCTTAACGTAGATATTTTATCCACAAAATGTTACCGGTAACTGTTATCGGTAACATTATCAGAAGTAGAGATGAAATTAGCAACAACACGGAATATTCAGGAAATATAAATGTGACATTTATCACAAATGAGCTCAAAAAAATGCAAATCCAGCAGACCGATTAGATACTCTCTCCCAAAGATAACTGAAAACCGATATCAATCATTTTTTGCGGTAAATGTTCGCCCCTCAGCCGAGCCATTAATAATTCAGCAGCCCTCCGCCCCATTAAGTCACGAGACGTCAATACACTGGCAAGTTTTGGTGTCATCGCCTGACCAACATCATGGCCATGAAAGCCAGCTATTGCAATATCATGTGGTACAGCTATCCCTTGACGTTGGCACTCAAAAATTGCTCCGATAGCCAAGTCATCGTTAGTACAGAATAGACCATCAACATCAGGATATTTTGCCCGAGCTTCATTCAGTAACTGCCCTCCCAATGTGTAAGAAGAGCTGTCTGGCGTCATTACCTTACCCAGCGGTAACCCCGCACTTTTCATTGCAGCCTCATAACCCTCCAGACGAATAATTGTCCTTTCATCTTGCCTTGCGCCAAGATAAATCACCCGCTGGCAACCACGTTCAATCATTGCCATTGTCATCTGCCGAGCTGCTTCAAAGTTGTCAATGCCGACTGCCGTATCAAAACAAGGAGAAATACAATCCATCAGCTCAACAACAGGGATACCAGCCGTTTCCAACATCTTCAAAGTTCGTGGAGTATGAGTTCGTTCTGAAAGAATCAAACCATCAATATTATAGGAAAGTAAAGAAATCAAACGCTCTTCTTCCTTTTCTGAGCGATAGCCATAGTGAGCTAACATAGTTTGATAACCATGATTATCCGTCACATATTCGATACCACGGATAACTTCCGCAAAAACCTGGTTAGTTAAAGAAGGCAATAAAATACCAATAGCATGACTAGTGGAATTTGAAAGAATATCCGGCACTTTATTTGGAATATAACCCAACTCATCTAAAGCATCCGCTATTTTCTTTCGCAATTGCTCAGAAACTTGCTCAGGATTACGCAAGAAACGACTTACCGTCATTTTAGTGACACCAACACGATCAGCAACATCTTGCAAAATAGGACGTTTTTTCTTCATATTTCAATGCAATATAGAATTAGTAAAGTTAGGATAATAAACGAAGTGTTATGACATATTTATACACTGTAAGGATACATTTTTTTAAACTTAGTCTGGTTGTGAAACTGTAACCCCAATTTATTCAATATACCGTAAAATCTCATCCTTTAGAGCGGAAATATAAGACATGGTTTTGTTAACCAGAAGGATTTATTACCAAATGATCGAGAGGCAATGCACCACAACAATCAGCAAGAACCAAACCACAACAATAACTAAGATGCCAAACCTATCAAAATCAGAGGCACAGACATTAAGTCAGCTTAGGAGAAATGTCCAGACGAAATTAATCATTCGATATTAGCTCAAGGTTGATATGAATTACATTGTTAGCTTAAGTACAAGTCGGTATGCAATGCAATTAGGATAGAACTCTCATTAACCTATACCAATTAAGAAAAAGCTACGTTATAAAGTGCTCAAAGCCAATATTGAAAACAACCTGTTAATCAACTAAACCATGAGCATACACTTAATCATCAGAATGTTGAAGGCATACGAACGAATCCCATTCCCTATAATTTGGTTCATTTAGCGATAATATTTAACGACATGAACTCATAGTGCAAACGCTAGTCCCATTAAATGCACTATGGCTTATTTAAGCAGAGTTTTTTTACAGCGCATGAGACAAAATCCCAAAGAAATTTCAATGATTACAGGAAGAAGGGAGACTATATTATCTAAAGAAGTGCGGAAAAAACTTTGCTCAAGGCAAATTCCAGTCAGAGGAAACAATGATATACCGCTAAATACAAAGCTGCCTGCAATTACGCAGGCAGCACGACAAATTTATGTACTTTTTCAGTTGACGAACGACTTTCCTGCCGTTTGCCTTTCGGGCCGTCGCGACTCGCGACGTTCAACTCCGTTCCCGACGGATTTATCCTACTTACTGCTTTTTTGCCTTGTGCTGCTTTCAACGCCACACAACGC